>MFNO01000013.1:0-20751 GCA_001782075.1 Candidatus Levybacteria bacterium RIFCSPHIGHO2_01_FULL_38_26 | reverse complement strand
AAACCAATCGGTAAAAACTCGTCTGAAATTTTCGACGCTGTCCACTTCAATGCGATTTCATTGGTATAATCTGCTGATGTTTTTGAAAGAATAGTTTGGGGTTGAAATAATTTAGAGTTAAAAAATATGAGCAAAAAAATTAAAGCTACTCCACTTAAATATGGTACCGTATCAGAGCGTTTGGACGCTGAAAAAAACCAAACAATAAACCCAGAAAGTAGGGATGAGAAAAATGAAGTTAATAACAAAAATCTCCACGGAAATTGTAAAAATTCCATAAGCGGAACTATTTCCCACACTGGTTTTGATATTTCAAGTGTCAAGAAAACCGAAAGGACAAATCCAAGAATAGATAGCATGACAATTGGCAATCTATAATCCATCTCAAAACCCGTCATTCTGGCCTGTCCAGAATGACGAAAAACATAATAAGCAATTGTTGCAATCAAGGTTATAAGCACTAAAATAATATGTAATTTCCCAATTACAAAAGACATCCCGTCGGAAATACACCCGGCAGCTGATCCTCCAAACCCCCAGTTGCTTTCCCAAAGTTGAGAGAGGCAAACAAAATGATCTCTAAAATCTGCACCTCCGCCAATTTGTGACAAGACATTTGTATATTGCATTTCCAACAAAGCAGGAATCCAATAAAAAGCGGAAAGAGTTAAGCCTAAAAAAGAAGTAAAAAGTAACAGGTAACAAGTAAGAAGATTTTTATTTTTGTAAGCAACATAACCACATATCAATATAAAAATCAATAAAAAAGGAGTGATCATCATTGCTGTTAGATTATGAGACAAAATCACCCCTGCATAGCCAACAGACCCAACAATTACCCATTTCCAGGTTGGATTTTTAAATACTTTGTAAAATCCCCAAAACATCAAAGGAATAAAAGCATAACCCCAAAACTCCGCAACATCGCCTCTTACATAAATATCAAGCGCATGATAAGGAGCGTATACATAGAACAACCCGCTTACAACTCCTCCAAGTTTTCCCCAAAACTCCCGTGCCAGAAGATACATAAAAACACCTGAAAGCAAAATTCCTAAAATCATCATTATCTTAGTGGCAGTAAGCGCGTCGAAACCTAAAATATTAAAAAATCCGCCTACATAATACGCGAGGGGTGCATAGAAGTTAAAAATCGGATATCCGTACCCATATCCCAAATCCGCAACCCAGCGAACTGGAAATACACCGTCTTTCAAAGCCTTTCCCATCTCAAACACTCTTGCCACCTGCGTATTATCATGCATCGGAAAAAACCCAGGAGATAAAAGAGGCGCAATCGCCCAAAAAGACAAACTTAGAACAGCTAAAATTCCCCAATATTGCTTGAATCGAGTTATCATCTGTGTTATTATATAGTCCAATTTTACTAGATTCTAAGGAGTTTTCATATGGTAGAACAAGAGCAACCATTTAAACAATCTTGTGGCAGACAAATCGTCCCTGACGAAAATTTGCAAGCGCAGGCTCGTAAGATGAACGAGCAAGGAGTCCCAATAAATGTAATCCGTATATTGGCCCCTTTGCTCACAGAGCAGGATATGAGAAAGAGAGAAGTAATGCGTGAATACTACTCCAATCCTATACCTGGTATTACTTATGAACAACTTCGCTCTGCTGTACGGGAAAGTTTTGAACGCTCTCAAGGAACTACTAGAACAACATTAACTCCTCCTGAGGAAAACCCGAAAACCTAGAAGTAGTAAGACAAGAAAAGAAGTTAAAGTAATAAAATCTGCAAAAATACGAAGAGGGGTTTCGGAGAATTTTAGCTCCACCTTATTTTCCCCACTTGGTATCTGAAGATCCATTACGCCTTTGTTATTTGAATAATCAATGGCCAACTCCTTACCCCCACACTCATTGTCATTCTGAGGCTGAAAGCCGAAGAATCTCAAAAAAGATCCTGAAACCCGCTTCGCCGCGAGGCGAGCAAGTTCAGGATGACATGCGGGCGCGTAAATAATTGCATTCCAGCCGGGGTAATAAATTGTATTGACTCTTACTGTCATATTTTCTTCCGTCAAAACATCAAATGTAATTTCTTTAGAGTTATAGTATACATTACTCACCGCTCCAACTCCCTCTACTATTTCTACTTTTTCTGCAAATCTTTCCGTAGGTTTTTCTTTTACCCACAACGGCATTAATTCATCCGAAGAGGTTGTAGTTGCTTCGTTCGTAAGATAAAAATCATCACCTCTATTTACAAAATATTGAGGTTTTGCGTATGGAAGAACTAACGCTACTGCAGCCAAAGCAAGTAAAAAAACAATATACCTAGTGTATTTCTGCATACATAAAAACCCTGCCAACAAACTTGTTAAAAAACCCAATATTCCAAGCGCTGTCCATGGATAGTTAATTTCAGACAAAAGCGGCAAATTTTCCCACAAAAAAGCCGAAGGCTTAAAAAGCAGTAAGATGTAAAATAAAATCACAACGATTAATAGAACCGTAATTCTGGCGAACTTCGCCAGTTCCCTAGAACGACTGATTGCGAGTAATAAAATAAATATTGCAATGAATAATATTGCCAAATGCGGCAAGCCGAACTGATACCCAAAGCCGTTTGGATCTGTTGGAACACCATATCCCCCTCCTCCTTGCAATAACTGGGGAAGTTTTACAAAATATAAGCTGCGATCCGCAATTGGAGTTTGAGAAAGAAGAATCAGATGCTTTTCAAAAATTGCAGGTATCCAAAAAAAAGCCGAGATTCCAATTCCTAAAAAGATACTAATAATAATTGATTTTGCTGCATCTTTCTTTTTATCAAAAATGATTTTACTGGCAATAAACACTATCCATACCGGCAGAAATAAAACAGTCATAATATTGTGCGTCATAACAAGTCCGGCTAATGAAACTGCAATTCCTAATACCAAGAAGTAAGAAGGCTTTTCAATCAACTTAATAGCAAGATAAAACAATAAAGGAAACAGAGCAAAGGAAAGCGATTCTCCGATAGATCCACGAACATACAAATCAACCATTCTGTATGGAAAATATACATATAGTATTGATGAGGCAACTCCAGCCCATGAATTTTTCCAAAGACTTCGGCTTGCCAAAAACATGAAAAGGGCTGACAACGCAACGCTTCCTGCGAAAAGAATTTTTATTGTATCTATAAATCCTATTCCTAGAAAATGGATTAATGTCCCAAGATAATACGGTAGAGGATAGGCAAAATTAAATAACGGATATCCGTAGCCAAAATTTAACGCACCGCTATAACGCACAGGGATCTGGAAATCACGAAGGCTTCGGAACATATCAGCAAGCCTCACGACCGCCCATTCTCCATCATGGGTTGGAAAATACCCTGAATGGAAAAACGGCACTATTACGGGGATAGTGACAAGTAAAACAAAAAGTGCTATTCCTAAATTCTTTTTCATGTTTTGATAATCTTAAAAGCAACGCTACCGTCCGGAAATTTTATAATTTTCACTGGTTTTGTGCTGTCTGGTATTTCCTGCGGTGTTCCAATAAGAAGCGTATTTGAATTTAAGGAGTCTTTTGAATATTCGATGTTTTTGAATTCATACTTTCCGATTACCCGCTTGAATCTATCTGTAGAACCGGTTTTGTTGTAATCCCAATTTTTTTGATACCATGAAGGGTCTATTTTATTGTAGAAAAGGTAATATATATAAGGCTGGTCATATCTATATGTCATGATAATTTTTTCAAAGCTTGCTTCATTTTCTCGTGCATATTGCAAAGCCTCCTTGTATCCATACTGCCAAAAATATCCGTACTCAATCGGAGTATGTACATAATACTGATGAAAATAATAGAAAAAATTAATAATCAAGACAAGAGCTATAGTTCCAATCAAAAATCCTTTATATATCACACTTCTAACTTGCAATAGTTTTGTAACAATTATTACTACTCCAACGGCTGTAAATATGTGAAACCCCAACTGCATACCGATTGCCCGCACAGAGTGAGGAGTTCCGGTTGTTATTGCTGCCGGAAGCGGAGAGAGTAAAAATATCAAAAATAATACTCCTGTATATCGATTAAAACGATTGAGTAAAAAATGTACTCCAAGAATAATAAAAGGCAAATCCCACAAATAAAGCATACCCATGTCAACTGCGTGATGCTGAACCCCACCGTCTCCGTGAAAAAACAAAAAATCAGGGTTGAAATGGTCAAAATACCCTTTCGCTATTGTTAATCCGTACACTATGCGTCTATTGTGAAAAAGATTGCCTATTTGATCGTTGTCATTGTCGTAATCTATACGCTTTATCGAACTTTCAATAACTGAGGGATCTGAAAAAATAGTAACCATAGATAAGCGAGATCCTGAATCCTGCGCTTTCAGAAAACTTAAATAAACAGGTAGAGTCAACAAAATTAAAGAAACAAAAAAAATGAAAAAAATAACTTTTTTTCTCAAGATTTCCTGCCAAAAAAATATTGCTAGAAAGAATAATAAGAGTGGAATTAGCAGTCTAAAACTATGGTATGAATAAATACTAAGAACTAAAGCTATACTTGAAAAAATAAGGTATCTACCGTTTCTAAAACCTTTAAGGATTAACAAAATTCCAAGCATTAGGAAAAAAACTCCAATATTTCCTTCAAATGCAGCGCGGGAAAACTGCAAGCTCCATGGAGAAATTGCCAAAAAAAACGCCGAAAAAAGAGCTATTAATTCTTGTTTTTTTCTATCCCATTTTTGCAAAAACTCTTTTACCAAAAAATAAATAGTTATAACAGATAATATTCCTATAATTGCTGAAGGCAACCGAACAGAAAACTCATTTAGCCCAAACATTCCAACCGATGGAACAGTCAGATAAACGTATAAAGGGGGTTTATAATCATCAAAAGATCTTATGCTTAGGGGTAATCTTGTGCCATATTCATCTTTTCCTGTTTTTAGAATCGAATACGCATTGTAGCCAATGCTTGCTTCATCCCAAGTAAGGCTTGGAGGATTAATTCCTAATTGATAAAAACGCAAAAACCCTGCAATCAAAATTATCAGCAAGAATGTTAAGCCAAAACAGTTTTTTTTAAGGAATACCTTCATAATTTATATTAAAGACTCGAGTGCCATCTTTTCTCTGAATAATTTTCTGACGTAAATACTGATCTTTACATTCTCCTTTTTCTACATATATTGTTTTATTAACTTTTGGAAAACGGCTGTCTTTATCTATAGAAGGACACGACTGTGGGACAAAGAAAAATTTTCCAAAGCCTGAATACTCTCTATCTTTAGGCGATCCTTCGGATTGATAAGCATGAGGATCATACTGCATGTAAAATAGAACCAAAGGATATATTCCTCCCGCGTCTTTGGTAATCACTATTTTATCTACAGTGTTGTATGAATCCTTGATAGTTTTTACCATTTCACCAAACCCCTCATTTCGATACCAATTTTTATGAACCGGAGCATGAACAAAATACTGATGAAGAAAATACAAAAAATTTAAAAGTAAAAAAATACTTATAAATGAAATTGCTATTGCTCTTGCTCGGGGCTGAATTATACTTATAAACCTATAAATCCCATATCCTGCAATAATTTCAATAACTACAAGAAAAACAATTGCTCTATTTATGTTGGGGATATCGTCTATTGTAATAGCTGCAGTAACAGGAGCAATCAAAAGCCAGAGCAAGGGGATTTTATATAAGGTTTTTTTATGCGTAGCCAAAAGAATTATACCCAAAAACACAAATGGAAGCCCAACAAGATATACGACTCCCATACCCGGCACGCTGTACCAAATCGGCAGCCCTCCCCTAATAAATAAGAAGCTGCCGGAAAAATACTCAAGATAATTTGAAATAAAAGTTAAGGAATAATTAATTACCTTGTTGTGAAACAAACGAGTAGTAAAAATGTCGGAATTATCAACAATGCCGTCTTCCCTTATTTGTTCTTCCATTACTAATCTTGTCTCACTGGCATTAAAAATGCTAACTTGGCTATATCGTCCTGTTCCTCCGCTTGCAACAAAAACCAAAAAAAATGCTAGAAATGACAAAAATAAAAATGAGCAGCCTAGCATTATTTTATATCTCTTGTTTTTTATTCCTCTTAGTATCGGGAAGAAAAAAAACATTAATGACAAAAAAAGAAGGGGGACAAAAACTCGCGGAGTATGATAAAAAAAGAAACTAAGCGATGCCAAAAAAGTTCCGGAAATTAAGAAAGATAATCTTTGATTTTGAATACTTTGTAATATCAAACCAAATCCAGATACAATGAAAAAAAGTGCTATCACAGCCTCTCCGCTAGCTCTGGACAAAACTATATGCCACGGAGCGATCGCAAGAAGAAAACTACAGAGTAGTGCTATTTTTTTACTCCTAAAAATTGACATGGCAAGTAAATAAATTGCAAAAATACTTATACTTCCGAAGAATGCCCCGGGGAAACGTGTAGCCAACTCTGTAAGTCCAAATATAGAAATCGGCAAAATTGTTAAATAATGGTAACCCGAAGGCCTATTGTCGCCAAACATATCGACATACAAAGGGTAAGGATTATTATTTTCGTCTTTCCCGGTAAGAAGCAATGAATAACCGTTGTAACCCAAAGACGCTTCATCTATATGAAATCCTGCGGGAAATTCGCTTAACTTATAAAATCTAAGCGATAAAGCAACAATAAAAATTAGTATTAAAATAAAAAAGACAAGAAAATTTCTTTTTTTAAACATTGAATTTTATAAACCTTTTCAGAATAACAAATAATGACAAAACCAATATTGACAGAAAGCTTATTTTTAACCCCAACTCAAAAGACTGGGGATAATACCAAAAAATAACTTCATGTTTGCCTTTTTGAACAGGTACTGCCCTAAAAGCATAGTCAGCTCTATATATTTTACCATTTTCTCCGTCAATACTCACTTTCCAACCCGGATAAAAACTATCTGAAAGAAATAAGATGCTATTGCTTGTTGCGTCTGTTTGCAAGACTATCTTATTTGGCGTATATGTTTTAACTTCAACTTTTGCATTTTCAACACTTCCAAATGTAACTTTAGGAACAATATTTTCTTCTAAAAAGAGTGTTTCTGCGGGATTAATTTTGTCGTCAAAAATCAAATCAATAATTTTGTTTTTATCCGTTTCTACTTTGTAGTCCGAGGCTAAAAAAACACGGGGCAACGCATGCAGGTTTTCATAAATCTGCCACGGAGGCTTCTGCCATACTAGTCTATAGATTTGTTCAGGAAACGTTTTGTAATCTGGTTCATAATCAACGCCTACCGAATCGTTTTTATGTAAAACGTATTTCACTCCCAAAAGATTTAAAAGTTTTTGACGATGCTTGTTTTCTTTTAAATCCGTTATTCCATAGCCGGATGCTATCATTGGATCTGATCTTGGGATAATAGGCGCAATTTTCCCATCATAAGACGAGGCTAACAACTCCCCATATCTTTTAATATGTAAAGCGTTATATCCATCTGTGGAAAAAGTCTTTTCAAGGGTTTGCAGGTTTGTGCTTATGTATGCACTTCCGTATCCCCATGAACGATTAATTCCTTGTATCTTTTTAAGATTATCAAGTACCTCTGTCCGAGGGTAAACTGCCTCTCTGGGGGCAAAAGGCGTTATTTTATGAAAAAAATAAAACAAATCTAAAATGCTTAAAAATATCACTAATACAATAATAGTTTTTTTAAATTTATCTATACGAAAAGTTATAAATAAAGAAAATACAGCTACCAAAAAAATAACAGTGGGTAATATTAGATTTCGTCTAGATATCTGTAAATTAGATATCCAAGAAAGCTCTTTCCATAATACCGGCCAAGTAAAAACAAAAAACCATGAGAAAAGATATATCCCGCCCAAAATGCATACTACTTTAAAAAATATTTTTTTGTTTCCATCTTTTAATAATGCGTCTAATCCAAATCCAGAAAGCAAGCTTGCCGAAAAACAGAATAAAAACATTATTCTTGTTGGTACTGCTGTTGAAACAAAAGGAATCTGGAAAAAGTATATAATCCTAGCAAAATATGTATCAAATGTTAGAAGTAAAACAACTGCTGCGCTTATGGCGAAAAACCAAAAGTATGCTTGTTGTTTTTTAAAAAAACTATAAAGTATGAAGATCAAAGGCACAACCCCAATGTATGTAACTCTTTCTATATATGTACCCTCTATCCAATAGTTTCTCGTAGCCGGATTTCCAAAAAAATCAGGAACAAACATAGTAATAGCATGAAATGGAGGAATCAATAAATTTAGAAAAGTGGAATAGGAGTACGACGTTCTTGCGGATAGGGAGATTAGTTCAATCATTGGCAGGAGTTGAGCTCCTGATAGCAATAATGAAAAAATAATGATAAAACAAGATATCAATAATCTTTTTAACCTATGTGTTTTGTCTATGAAAAAAGTGTAAAAAAGAACAAAGGCTGCGAAAAAAATATATAAATAGAATGTTGTCTGAATATATCCGGCCAATATAGAAAATGTTAGCGAAAAGGATATTAATACTGATTTAAACATGCTTGGTTTTCTGAAATTTTTTAGAAGCAGCCACATGGCAAAAGGCATCCACAGTATAGAATGACCAATATTTCCATATTCCATCCAAACAATAGAATATGAAGAAAACGCAAATATCAAAGCGGAAAAAATAGCTGCCTTAATGCTTAAACGAAGCTCTCGTGCGAATAAAAAGGTGAATATCGTAATCAGAATAGGCTGTAATATTATAAACACTGTCCAGCCATACGCGAAAGGAAATAAGAAAAATATCAAATTTAGTGGATAAAATGATCCTGATTGCAAGCTTGCGACATGAGGATTGCCAGAAAAGTTATATGGATTCCAAAATGGCAGTTCAAGATTCTTGAATATGCGGATAGAAAATTCTTTCTCCGGATATAAAAGTCTCAAAACGTCAAAATCTTGTCCTTTATTAGGATAAGAATACGGCGCATATCCCAAAAAAGGATATGAATTGTACGGCGCATATTCACCGACAAGAAGATCTCCTGGAAAAGGAATATTTCCCAATACGCTTTTATAGAAAAATATAAATACTATAAATATAAACAGGATAAAAACCAAAAGATAATTGCGGATGGACTTCATGGTTTTACTCTATATAAAGAGAGAGATCTACCGCTGTAGTCTTTCTTATATTGATAGGCAAGTTCAAGGGATTTCCATGTTGACGGAGGAAACCCAATACCCGCGCATGGCACGCATGGCTGATAAAACAAAAAGTATGTCGGATTTTTTTTACTCTCGTCGATAACTTTTTGAGGAATTGTATCTCCAATTGGCCAAAATCCTACAATTGTTATATTTTTGTTGTCAATTAAGTATATTTCTAGCGCGTAGGGCATGAGACCAAAAGTTCCTTCTGTTGCAACGAAGATTTTTTTATCTTTTGCTTCATTCTTCAAAAACTCTACCACTTCCTTAACTCCACCGCCAGATGTCCAACCATTTATATATTGATCAAGGTCGATACGTGGAATAGGCGCTTTTGAAAAATTGCTTAGGATAAAATAGTCAGAAATCAACGGGGGCACAAGAAAAACGATAAGCAAAACAAACAAGACTAGTTTATTTTTTACTAGCTTGTAAGTTTCTCTTGCAGAAAACGCAACAAGAGGCAGCAAAGACAAGGTCATAAAAAAAATAAAGCGAGGATATAGAGTCCTGCCAAAAACTCCCAAAGCAACAAATGGAATCAAGAACCAAAGAATTAAAAATATTTTTTCCCTAAAAAATCTCCTATCAATTACAAAAGATGAGAGTGTTAATATTATTCCAGACACAGTCATGTATCGTCTCAGCCAATCCCATTCTCCCAAAATATTTCCATACCAAAATTCAAAAGGATGCTTTATCCATTCCTTGAGAGGATAAACAAACAATCCATTCTTCTCATTAATAATGTGGAAAAAAGGAGAAAGTCGAAGAATTGAATACATACCGTACGCAATAATTATTGATACGAATGCTAATCCCGCCCATTTTAAGAATTTTGAATACATTTTTTTGCGTTTAAAATCAAAAAGAAGAAGAGATAACGGCAAAAGATATATGCTAAAAAACGCGCTTGTCTTAGTCAGAACTCCACCGCCAATAACCATTCCTAAAATAAGCGCGATGTCAAGTCTGATATTTCTTGCTAAGAATACAGTAAGATATAACCCCCAAACAACAAACGCTCCGACCACGCCCTCATATAAAGCCATACGGTCATATACCAAGGCCATTGGGAACAAAACGTATACAGCGCTTGATAAAATACCCACCCAAATGCTTCGAAACAACTCTCTTCCCAAAAAAAATAGACCCACCATACTGAAAAGACCTGCAGCCACCGACACCAATCTTCCTGCCAATAAAGGATCTTCTACAAAGCGTAAAAAGATCATAGTAGCCCAGACAAAAGAGGGCTGCTTCCCATCGGTAAGCGAAATAAATCTCCAGTTCGCATCCTGCTTGGCAATTTGCGCCCAACGCACGTATATTGCTTCGTCTGTAAAGATCGGAAGACTCATGATGTTAAAGAGGCGGGTGAAGATATAAAGAAGGGTTATTGCAAAACCAAATATAAGCAAGAATTTATGTTTACGAATTATACTCATGGCAAAATTATACAGGAAAAGCAAAATTATAAGCAAATTTCAAGAACTTAGACGTTTTGAGAAAAAAATAAGTAATAAAACTGCAATAACTATAGACGCAATTATTAATAAGTTTTTAAGCCCAACTATATCCATCGGCCACTCGCCGGCGAAAAGAAATGGAATATACGAACTGAGCATGGCAATTGATATAGAAATAGTCAGAAAAGCTATAATTCTTTTATGAACAACCAGTGCGGCGAAAGGGAACAGCATTAAAAAATACCACGGCTGAAGCTCTGGATTCTTATTTACTCCAGATGCAAAAGAAGTTATAAAAACAGCGACAGACATCAGAATAAACGTAACCACAAAAACTTTTCTAAAGTCAATTGATCGATTCCTAAATTGCTTTATTGCTATGTAAATAAAGACAGGCAATAAAAGTACTGTTGCGAATTTTATTCCGATCGACAAAAAAAGAAACAAAAACGAAAAGATATAATTTTTTCTTATCAATAAATACAAACCAAATACAGCAAAAAACACCATAACCATATCATTGTGTCCGGAAACCAAACCCTCTATAAGCACCAATGGATTTAGCGCAAAAAAAATAATTCCAAAAATTTCATTTTCTGGTGATATTTTTCTCAGTATCTTTCCTATAAAATACGCTGTGCCAACAAAAGACGAAGCGATAAGTGCTTTGAAAAGAAAAAAAGTGGGCAGGAAAAAACCAAAACCTAAAAAAGACAAAGGGGTTGTTAGTCCTAACCAAACTGGGCCATAAGGATATGGTCTATGCGTTGAATGCATAAAACTTAGCATTGGATCGCCTGAAAAATCCAATGCCTTATGCAGATAGGGATTTTGATTATAAAAAGTTACAATTTTTGCGTCAAAAATATAATTAAAAAGATCATAAGAAAATGCATTGTAGGAAAAAGTAAGGATCACGGTTGTGACCAGAACCAATTTCCAAATCTTCCTAATCCTCACGGTTCTTGCAACTCGAAGAAGGAAAAAATAAAACAGAAAAAGAAGCAAAACTATAAATACGTATAAAATTGTAGACAAAGGTCTTTGAAAATAACCGATATTCTGAAAATATTTCTGAAGAACTTGCCAGATAGATAGCTGAGACAAGGTAAGATTGAGATCTACTTGAGTAAAAGAATACAAAAATAGCCCAAATACTGATACCAAATAGACGATTATTAGTAAATTGATTTTTGATATCACTTATATGCTCCTCTGATATCATTTATCTTTATCTTCACTAAGTCAAGTAAGCCGCTAATTGAATCTTTTACAGGGTTTACTCTTCTAGTCTCAACATAAAGCCATTCAACTGGAGCTTCTTTTATTTTATATCCAAGATTCTCAGCCAGATACAAAAGCTCCACGTCAAATCCCGCGGAAACAGAAGACCCTGAGACTTTTTGAAAACCATCGTGAAAGTCATTTATTTTAGAGAAAAGCTTCTTGGCAACATCTTGTCTAAATACTTTAAAACCGCACTGAGTATCAGAAATGTCGCTAATTCCAACTATAATTTTTCGTAAAAAAATCATACCTCTTGCCATAAAAACCCGAGTCCACGGAGCACCCTTTCTTCTACTATTTCTTGAGCCAATTACAATGTCGTAGCCTTTGTCAAAATATGGAAGCAATTTATCGATCTCCTCAATTGGAGTAGCCTGGTCCATATCCATAAAAAGCACATATTGACCTTTTGCCTCAAGCATGCCCTTTGTCACAGCTCCTGCTTTTCCCAAATGAGGGTTTTTAAGCGTTCTGAAATGCGGATTTTCTTTGACAAATTTTGATAAAAGCTCGGCGCTTCCGTCGCTCGACCCGTCATCTGAAATAATAACTTCGTAAGAATATTTCTTCCTGCTCAAGAAATGTTCTACCTTATCAAGGGTTCCCTTTTGAAGATTCGCCATCTCGTCATAGGATGGAATAACGACAGAAAGATACGCTTCTTCGCTCATGAAAAAATTATACAGGAAATGTAGCCTTGAAACAATCTAGATAATGAGGTAAAATATACAGAATGGCCCCATCGTCTAGCGGCCTAGGACGTCACGTTCTCAACGTGAAGATCAGGGGTTCGAATCCCCTTGGGGCTACAGCGAATTATTAACAAAAATATGACAATAGAAGCAAAACGTACTCCAATTGAAATTGAGGAAGCATTAAAATTTTCAATAAAAGAAGCCGAAAATTTCGGTGACCAATCTGTTATTGTTAAAACCCAAAATAAACTTGCACATTGGCTCATGACAGACAGAAGATACGAAGAAGCAATTCCGCTTTTCAGAAATATCGCTCAATTTCAGGAACTGCATCACGATGATCGCCTTGCCCACTCTTTTCACATGTTAAGCAGTTGTCTGTCTCACCAAGACGACTCTGAAAACCTCCGTGAAGGAATTGAATTTGCAGAAAAAGCTTTCCAACTTTATGGAGATTCCGAGGAACACACCGAATCAAAAAAATCAACAGTAGCACTTCAAGTTTCGATTCTTTATAACCTTTCGCAAAAAACAAAAAACAAGGATTACGCCGAAAAAATAAAAAAAGTTTATAAAAAACATCAGAGTTTATTTAACGGTAAAAATGATAAAGATTTTAAAGGTGTCGTAGAAGAATTAGAAGCTACGCAACTTGCCTAGCAATTAATCCGCCTGATATGGGCTTGGGGCGTGGAGAACCGGACGGGATATTTGCATAGCCTCTAATCGTCTTTTCTTCAATGGCTTGGCAAGAGCGACACCTAAGACTTCGTCCATGTGAGAAACAAAGACAAATTTGAGATCTCGAATAACTTCTTTTGGCACGTCCTCTAGGTCTTTCTTATTCTCTTTTGGCAGGATAATGGTTTTGAGTCCCACTCTGTGAGCTGCTATAACTTTTTCTTTCACTCCGCCAATTTCCAGAACTCTACCGCGCAAAGTAATCTCTCCTGTCATTCCAACTTTTCGATTAACGGGGATCTTCATAAGAGCAGATATTATCGCTGATGTTATAGCAATTCCCGCAGATGGACCGTCCTTTGGTACAGCGCCTTCCGGAACATGAACGTGAACGTCTATTTTTTGATAAAATTTCTCGGAGAGTCCCAACTGACTGGCTCTTGCCCTAATATAAGACATTGCCGCCTGGCATGATTCTTTCATTACGTCTCCCAACTGCCCAGTCAAAATAAGTTGTCCTTTTCCCGGCATTAAAGCTACCTCTATAAATAATACATCTCCTCCAGCCTCTGTCCAAGCGAGACCTGTTGACATCCCAACTTCATTTTTCTTCTCAAGAATTGTTGAACTGATTTTAATAGGTCCCAAGAAATCTGGCACACTTTTTGAGTCAACGATTATTTTTCCACTCTTTCCTTCGGCAACTTTTTTTGCAACCTTCCTAAATATTGTTGCTATTTGACGCTCAAGAGATCTAACTCCAGCCTCTCTCGTGTAATGCTGAATAACAAAACGAATTGCATCGTCCTTAACCTCGACCAAATCTGGATTCAACCCATGATTTTCCATTTGTTTTTTAAGCAAAAATTCTTTTATGATTTTAAATTTCTCATCGTGTGTATAACCCGCAAAGTGAATAATCTCTAGTCTGTCTCGAAGAGCAGGCGGAATCGTATCCAAAACATTGGAAGTTGTTACAAACATTACGTTTGAAAGGTCAAAAGGAACTTCTAAATAATGATCAGAAAACTGATTGTTCTGCTCTGGATCAAGTGCCTCCAAAAGTGCCGATGATGGATCCCCTCTAAAATCTGTCCCAACTTTGTCTATCTCATCAAGCATGAATACCGGATTTTTGGTGCCCACGTCTTTTATTCCCTGAATAATTCGTCCAGGAAGCGCGCCTACATAAGTACGTCTGTGTCCTCTTATTTCGGCCTCATCTCTAATGCCGCCCAAAGAAACTCTGACAAATTTTCTACCCAAAGACCGCGCTATTGATTTTCCAATCGATGTTTTACCAACTCCGGGCGGACCCACAAAACAAAGAATTGGTCCTTTCATTTTCCCTGCAAGTTTGTGAACTGCCAGGTACTCAACAATTCTCTCCTTTGCTTTTTTTAGCCCGTAATGGTCCTCATCAAGAATTTTCTCAGCCGCCTTTATATCGACATTGTTTTTACTTTCCTTCCCCCAGGGAAGACTAACTAACCAATCCAAATAATTTCTTATATAACCAGCTTCCGGGTTGAACTGGGTCATTTGAGAAAGTTTTTTTGCCTCTTTTTTAGCTTTTGCTTCGACTTCCTCGGGCATATCTGCTTTTTTGATCCTATCCAAAAGCTCCCTTGTCTCGCTGTCTTCCTCTGTCTCGCCAAGCTCTTTCTCAATGGTCCTGAGTCTTTCTCGAAGCATTACTTCCCGGGCTCCCTTTTCAAACCTCTCTTGGGTTTTTGAAGCTATGCGTCTCTCAAGCTCCAAGATCTTAATCTCTTTTGCCATAAATGTCGCAATCTTTTCAAGTCTTTCCTGTATACCTGTAGTTTCAAGTAGCATTTGGCGATCTGCTGGTTTTATATCCAAAACAGATCCAATAAGATCTGCCAGCTGAGACGGGGTATTGTCTGGAGACATGATATTCATAAAAACCAAAAAATCTACAGACTTACCAAGGTTCATTGCCCGTCTGAATTCATTGGTAAGATGATTACAAAGTGCTTTAATTTCTGATGAACTTTCACCAGTGTCCGGCATTTCAACAACACGCGCCAGAAGAAATGAATCAAGCTCCTCAACGGAAAGAATCTTAACTCTTTCTATTCCTCTTACTTGAGCATTAATTTCTCCATCTGTTTTTACCATGCGCTCTATGCGCGAAAGTGTTCCAACCTCGTAAAGATCTGCAGGGCTGGGGTCATTTAATTTTGGGTTTTTTTGAAGCACAAAGCAAACAACTCTTTCACTTGAAAAAGAAGACTCCAAAGCAGCCAGACTTTTCGGTCTGCCAAAGGTCAACACAGAATCCGTATTTGGGAAAATCACTCCGTCTCTTATTGGTATCAGTGGAATTGTTTTTTCCATAATTTATTGTCTATTAGCACTCTAGCACAGCATTTGCTAAATGTCAACCCCTCCTTTTATTTACTTATTAAACCACTACATCTCTCCGAAGTCAACCCTCTTAATCCGATCTTAACGATTGACAAATATATTTTAAGACTTACAATTAAAGAGGGTACTTATCAATGAATATAAAAACAGTTAATTACAAAGGAATTTCTTTTGTAAACGTCACTAAACCAGGGGCGCTAGAAATCAAAGATCTTAGGAAAAATTTTTCATTTAATCCTCTTGATCTTGAGGACTACTTGCACAGAACGCAAATTCCTACTATCAAGCTGTATAAAGACTATAGCCTTATTGTGTTGGACTTTCCTTTTTTTAAACAAAATGGCGATGACAAGCCAAGTGATGATAGTCTAAAAGAAAACAACCCAAGCGCAAACGGCAAAGAAAAAGCAGACAGAATATCAATTGCAAATTTATTAAATATCCCCCACGCTACTCTTTCTTCTATTCCACTGTTTCATCTCTCCTCTGTTGGTGCGAGAAGAATTCTGACCTCCCACGTCAATTTGTTTGTTGGAAAAGATTACGTTGTGACATTGCATGAAGAAGTCCTTCCTCCAATTGATCACATCTTCTCACAATGCCAAAAAACTCTACATCACAGAGAGCTGTATATGGGACAGGGATCCGTATTTCTCGCGTACAAAATGATTGATGCGCTTGTAGACAATTGCTTCCCTGTAATTAACGAGCTTATTATAACTATTGAAAAAGTCGATCGGGAGCTTGAGGATAAAAATACACAAACAGTCCTTGAAGAAATATCAATCACCAGACGAAACATTGTGTTTTTCCAAACCATGATAAAACCTATCTTGCCTCTTTTTGAGGAATTGGAGGAAGGACAGCACGAACCTCTAAGTAAAAATATGGGTTTTTATTGGAGCAATATTAATGACCATTTAAAAAAGATTGCTCACAGACTTGAAGACAGCCGGGAGCTAATTGAAGGAATATCGGAAAGCAATGAATCACACATCGCATCAAAAACCAATGAGGTAATTAAAGTTCTAACAATCTTTTCCACTGTTATACTCCCTCTGAATTTAGTCGCCAGTATTTACGGGATGAATATTGTTGGACTGCCTTTAGCACAAGACAAGTTTTCCTTTCTGATCCTTCTTCTTACAATGCTTGTGATAAGCTTTATTATGCTCCTGATATTTAAAGCCCGACAGTGGTTCTAATAACTTGCCTCGACGGCCTAATATAAACGACAACAGTTTTTTATGAGGTTATTCTTTTTTACCAGTCAGAAGAGCATCAATTATGTCGTGCGGCAAAGAAGCTGCGTTTAATAAGGCTTTTCTTACCATTCCTCCTGCCTCAGAGCCTATCTCGTCTGCCGCCTGAAGACTTCCGATCACTGCATTTTTTGCCAATCCTCCGGTATCGGTACCGATCTTTTCTGCAGCTTTAATTGACCCCTCAACTGCCGAAACGGCGGCGACACCAACATCTCCTCCCACAGAGGATACACTTTTTACAGCTCCTCTTGCTGCCTCTGTACTAGCGACACCAACATCTCCTCCCACTTCCGAAACACCTTCAATAACACCGTCAACCAATCCCACTACTCCGTTTGTCAATGATACACCAGTGTTAGATACTGCTTGGATGCCATCGGAAACCACTTTGGATGCAACGTTAACAGAAGTAGATACTACCTCTCCGCCGCCGCGAACAGTCTCCACCAAATTGTCCTTTGCAACGTTTCTTATTGTACCGACCACATCACCGGCTGCGGTAACTGTAGAAGACAAAACATCCTTTAATGAATCTGTAATGCCTGGCATATTTTAAAATTATCAGAAAAAAACTGCGCTGTCAATGGCTATTTTAATTCTTCTTCAATCTCAAGAAACCGATTAAACTTTTCCACTCTTTCTCCTCGAGCGGGAGCACCTATTTTGATTCCATCCGCGCCTATTCCATGCGCTAGATCAACAATGAAGCCATCGTTTGTCTCGCCGCTTCTGTGTGAGACAACAATTGAATATCCGCATTTTCTTGCCGTCCTAACAGCATCAAGAGTTTCTGAGAGCGTTCCTATCTGATTGGGTTTTATCACAACTCCATTAATACAACTTTGCTCGCAGGCTTTTTGAATCCTTGAGATATTTGTCGCGGTTAAGTCGTCTCCAGCGATTGTTAACGAACTCGTCTTTTTCAAAAGAGCTGAAAAATCTTCAAATTCCTGCTCTTTATATGGATCCTCCAGGTAAAAAAGGCTAAATTTGTCAATCATATCCTTATAGGATTTAGTAAGTTCCGCAGAGCTTTTCTTGATATTATTTGCCGCCGCGTCAAGTCCAAACAGTATTTTTAAAGGCAAATCAACTCTTTGAATCGCTTTTGCGAGAATTTCAAACGGCGCGAGAGCGTTTGGAAAATACGGCGCGCATCCTCCCTCATCTCCAAGATTTGAAGCGCCAGCCCCAAGATGCTCAATTAAATATTTCTTCATCCGCTGATAAATAGCAACCGATGCCTCAACGCTTTGACGATAAGACTCAGTCTGAGGAATAATCATGTATTCTTGAAAATCAAGATTGTTGCCGGCGTGCAGACCGCCGTTGATAAGATTTACATACAAATAGGGTTTGCGAGTTGGTTTTTCCCCATAAATATTTCCAATGCTGCGCCAAAGCGGTATGTTTTCTGCAAGCGCACTCGCCCGAGCATATGCAAGAGACAAACCTAATGTGCTGTTTGCTCCAAGATTAGATTTGCTCGCGGTTCCGTCAAGTTCTACCAGAAGAGCATCAAACTCCTTTTGTTCTCCCAATTTTCTTCCTTTAACTTTTGGTTCAATAAACTCCTTTATAACATTTATCGCCTTATCGACCGGCAAATAGACTGCCTCGTATGACCCTACACTTTTCCCCTGCGGCACAGAAGCGCGCGCTTCCAAGCCGTTTGAAAATTTAATAACCACCTCTATCGTCCACTCACCTCTTGAGTCAAGTATTTTTCGAGGGAAAACGGATGAAATAGTTAAATTCATGTATTTTTAGGATAAAAGTTTTTCTTTCTCCGCAACTGTCAGAAGTGTTTTTATGACAGTGTCTGGACTTAGAGATATGCTGTTGATTTTTTTCTCAACCAAAAACTGGGCAAACTGCGGAAAATCCGAAGGTCCTTGACCGCATATGCCTATATATTTTTTCCGTTTCCTACATTTATCAATAGCAATTGAAATAAGTTCTTTTACTGCTGGATCATTTTCATTGCCGATTTTACTTATCACATCCGAATCCCTGTCGAGTCCTAAAGTAAGCTGAGCAAGATCATTTGAGCCTATTGAGAATCCGTCAAAAATATCCAAAAATTCATCAGCTCTTAATACATTTGATGGAATCTCGCACATCACATAAATTTTTATGCCTGGACTTGTCTTTCTGCTTAGTCCAAATTCTTTCATTGCTTCAATTACCCTTTTCCCTTCCTCAGCAGTTCTGCAAAAAGGTACCATAGGCATTATATTTTTCAAACCAAACTCTTCTCTTGCCTTTAGAATACTTTTACACTCAAGCCCAAAAGCCTCTTTAAATAAAGGATTGTAATATCTTGAAGCGCCCCGCAGTCCCAGCATGGGATTTGATTCTATGGGCTCATACAAATCTCCTCCGATAAGAGATCTGTATTCGTTGGTTTTAAAGTCGGAAAAACGTATCAGCACTTCGTAAGGATAAAATGCCGCGGCAATTCTCCCCATTCCCTCTGCAAGCTTGTCAATATAAAACAATTTTTTATCCGAATATTGACTGGTTAAATTCTGGATATTTTTAACAACCTTTTCGTGCTCTTTATCCTTGCTTTTCTTAAGATGGTCAAAGTTGATAAGAGCGTTGGGGTGAATTTTGATTTGCGATGCGATAATAAATTCAATTCTGCCCAGTCCAACTCCCCTCGCGGGAAGATAGTGAAATTTAAATGCCTCTTGCGGATTTCCTATGTTTACCATAATGTCTGTCTTGGTTTTGGGAATCTCCTCAAAACTGTGTTTAAGAACGTCAAACGAAAGCTTGCCTCTATAGGCAATCCCATTCTCCCCACTTGAGCAATCAGCAGTAATTTCGTCGCCGTCTCTAAGGACTTTTGTCGCGTTCTGCGTACCAACTATGCATGGGATACCCAGTTCTCGCGAAACTATTGCGGCGTGGCTTGTCCGTCCTCCTTTGTCTGTAATAATAGCTGAAGCTGTCTTCATAATCGGTTCCCAGTCAGGATTTGTAATTACTGTTACCAGAATTTGTCCTTTTTTAATCTGGGAAATTTCATGAACGTCTTTTACAATTTTTACTCTTCCTGTTGCTATTTTTGTCCCAACAGCTATGCCGGTTAGTACCACATCCCCCTTCCCTCTCAATACATACTCTTTAAAAACATTTTTATCCTCAATTGAGCGGACAGTCTCGGGACGGGCTTGAATTATATATAGTTTTTTATCGTCTCCATCTTTCGCCCACTCAATATCCATTGGCTGATACTTTCCGTAAATCTTGGAGAAATATTTTTCTATTTTTATTCCCCATTTGGCAAGCTCAAGAGCCTCCTCATCTGTTATGCTGAATTTTTTTCTCTGCGCCTGCTCAACTGCAATCTCTTTTGTAAGACGCGATCCGGTTGAGTAAACAAATTTCCTGTCTTTGTCTCCCAATGTTTTTGAAATAATAGACTTATATCCCATCTCAAGCGCGGGCTTGAAGACAATAAATTCATCCGGTATTACTTTTCCACCCACTATCATTTCCCCAAGTCCATAAGAAGAGTTGATCACAGCCACTTTGTCAAAACCGGTCTCGGTGTCGATTGTAAACATTACTCCGCTTGATGATTTATTTGATCGCGCCATTTTTTGCACACCAACCGAGATGGCAACTTTTTTATGAGAAAATCTTTTGTTTTCCCGATATGAAATAGCCCGATTGGTAAAAAGAGAAGCAAAACATTTTCTAACTGATTCAAGCAATTCTTTCTCGCCTGATACGTTCAAGTAAGTCTCCTGTTGTCCGGCA
>MFNO01000012.1 GCA_001782075.1 Candidatus Levybacteria bacterium RIFCSPHIGHO2_01_FULL_38_26 | reverse complement strand
GGCAATCCTGATGGAAAGATAGATATATATGATGCCAACAAGATGATGGCTAATTGGCAGGAGTAGCTTACCTCTTGACAAAAATAAAGAGATATGGTGTAATATGAGGAGTTAAATAAGAATTTCTTCAAGTTTTTGAGAATTCCCACATGGTATTCAGCTCTATACATGTAATCAAATTTTAATTCATTTTTAATTTTTCTTTATGGTTTATAAAAAATCTACTTCAAACCCAGTGAAAAACGGACCAACAGTTGAGCAAATTGTTGGACAGACTCAAGTAACACAAAATGAGCCGCATTTATCAGATCAAGTCGCGCGGTCGGCTAACGCTTTCCCAGAAGTCCAATCACAAACTCAAGAAGTGTCCGGAATTTTGGATATTCAAAGAGAGGGTCATGGTTTTTTACGGCCTAAGTTTATACCCTCAAACAGAGATATTTACATATCACAATCTCAAATAAGAAGATTTTCTCTTCGTCAAGGAGATCTGGTTGCTGGAGTTGGCCGTCCTCCTAAAGACACAGAGCGCTATTATGGTTTACTCAAGGTCGAAAAAGTCAACGGAATTCCTGGTGAGGATTCTCTAAAAAGACCCTATTTTGATGACCTTACTCCAATATATCCTAACAAGCAAATTATTATGTCAACTGGAAAACTTCCTTTGTCAACTAGGATAATAGATCTTGTTTCCCCGATTGGTTTTGGGCAAAGAGCTATGATTGTGTCTCCTCCCAAGGCTGGAAAAACAACTGTACTTAAAGAAATGGCGGCTGGAATTTCCAAGAATTTTCCCAAGGTGCGTCTTATGGCGGCTCTGATAGGGGAGAGGCCTGAGGAAGTAACAGATATAGGTATGTCTGTAAAAGGTGATGTCGTTGCGTCAAATTTTGACGAGCCGCCCGAAAACCAGACAAGAGTCGCCGAAATTACACTTGATAGAGCAAAAAGATTTGTGGAGCTTGGAGAAGATGTAATCATTCTGTTGGATTCGGTCACGAGGCTTGCCAGAGCTTACAACTTGTCTGTTATGCCTTCTGGTCGAACTTTGTCTGGAGGATTCGACCCTGCGGCTCTATGGCCCGCTAAGAGATTCTTTGGAGCGGCCAGAAATTGTCAAGAAGGCGGGTCGCTGACGATTATAGGCACTGCTCTTGTTGAAACTGGGTCAAGAATGGACGATCTCATATACGAAGAATTCAAGGGTACTGGTAATCTTGAACTTCATTTGGACAGAAGGCTTGCCGAGCGTCGAATTTATCCTTCAATAAATATTGAGCGATCCGGAACAAGACAAGAAGAGTTACTTTTGTCTGAAAAAGATCTTAAGAAAGTCGTTACTATGCGCCGTATGATGGATATGCTTAACCCCGAAGAGCGTACAAGTATACTTATAGAACGTCTCAGCAAAACTGATACCAACGAGGAGTTTTTGGAGAGCTTGGGGAAGGGATAATTTGACATATCAAAAATATTTTGCTATTATTTTTGATTGTTCATGCATAAAAGATACCTCACTGCCATTTTTTTCTTTTTAAATGAGTTTCCTAAATTTTGTCAGTTTCTATTTTTGTACTTAAAGAAAAAAATAACTGTTTACTGGCTTATCTTTGAGCGAAATAAAAATATTATTGTTAGATTGTTTATAATAAAAAGAGGCCGCTACAGCAGGCCTTTTTTACACCTTTCTACGATGGCAGTACTTGGAGTGGGAGTCGTTTTATCGCCATTTTTAGCAGACACTTTTCCTATTTTTTCTTCAAACGCGTATGATTCTTCAGAAGATAAACCTCCTTTGGAAACTTCAATAATTGTTGGCGAAAACGTTTTTCAGACAAGCATATCAAAAAAACCCAGAGACAAGATAGTAACTTATACGGTACAAAGAGGGGATACTCTTTCAACGGTCGCGGAAAAATTTTCCACCCCTGACAATCCTATATCGATTGATACGATTCGCTGGTCCAATGATTTGACAAGCGACGACATATCGATTGGAGATGAGCTAAAAATTCTCCCTGTTTCAGGAATATCTCACAAAGTATCAAAAGGCGACACAGTATATGCAATTGCTAAGAAATATGACACTGATGCCCAGAAGATTGTTGACTTTCCATTTAATGACTTTGCAAATCCTGAAACTTTTTCTTTGGTCGAGGGGCAGATATTAATTGTTCCTGATGGAATTAAGCAATCAACAACTAGACCTCCAGTAAGGCGTCCCGTGTTTATAGCCCAAGGTCCCACTTCTGTTTCTTCCTCTGGATTTACTTGGCCGATTCAGGGCGCTGTAAGTCAGTTTGCGTCATGGTATCATATGGCGATAGATATAACAGCTTCCATAGGCGCGCCCATTGTTGCCGCGCATGACGGGACGGTCTCAAGCGTTAGTATTGGAACTTGGGATGGTGGATACGGTACAAGCGTTTGGATTAGCGATGGTAATGGTTATGCTTCTCATTATGCCCATCTTGGCGGAGTAAATGTAGGAGTCGGAGATGCCGTGGGAGCAGGAAGGACAGTTATTGGATGGATTGGAATGACAGGAAGAACCACAGGTCCACATGTACATTTTGAAATAAGCAGAAACGGCGCTTTGGTAAATCCTCTTTCGTACCTGCAGTAGAATATAATTCATTTAATTGTTATAATAATTAACAAGTTTGGGGGCCTGTAGCACAGTTGGTAATGCGCCGCATTCGCATTGCGGAGATCAGCGGTTCGACTCCGCTCAGGTCCACAAAAGTTGATTTACGGGCCGGTGGCGCAATGGTAGCGCACCTCCATGGCATGGAGGGGGTTGAGAGTTCAAATCTCTTCCGGTCCACACCTAAAACAAACTGCCCCCTTGATATTTTTCTCTGCATCCTATATACTACTTTTAGATATAGCCCTTACCTCTCTCTGAATTCTCAGCTGACAGGTAGACGGGAATTCAGAAACTTTGTGAAACCAAATGTCCCAATAAAAGAAAATACCCCATTTATATTTTTTGTGAAGGGAGGTGAGTTGAATGGCTTTTCAAGATCAGACCTTAACTTGTCGTGATTGTGGCAAAGAATTTGTTTGGACTGCTTCAGAACAAGAATTTTATCAGAAAAAAGGATTTCAAAATGCACCAGTTAGATGTCCATCATGTCGAGCTTTAAAAAAGTCTCGTATGAATGAAGACAGAGGAAGTAGGCAAGCTTTTGAAATTACTTGTTCCAACTGCGGTAAAAAAGATACTGTGCCTTTCCAGCCTAGGGGCGATAGACCGGTATTTTGCAGAGATTGTTTTAGAAATCAAAATCCAAGACAGGAACAAAGATAAAATATCCCAAGTCGCTTCATGCATTGTTTAGGGTCAGGATAGTTTTTCTATCTTCACCTTGAAGACTCTGTTGCAGTATCAGGAGGTGGTATTTCAACTGGAGGATTCTGAGCTGGTAATTGAGCAGATGGACTACTTAGATTAAGAGTAGATTCAACTTCAGGAGCCTGTGGAGATATTTGGGCAGACGCACCTTCTTCTATTTTACCTTTGATAGCTTCAATTTCGGAAGTAATAAGAGCAAGGCTGTTTGGATCGTTTGCAACAAGATTTTTTACGGCTTCATATTCCCTGAGCGCGTTTTGCAGATCACCTTTATTTTCCAAAGCGTGTCCAAGATTATAGTGACCATTGGCAAAATCAGGTTTTAAGCTAATCGCGATTTGGAACTGATTTTGCGCATTGTCCCAAAGGCCAAGCTGGTAATAAATACCGCCTAGATTTACATAGCCTTGAGGATTATTTGGATCAAGGAGTATGGCTTGCTGCTGGGTGACAATGGCAAAATTTTCCGCATTCTGACCAAAGCCAATTAGACTTCTATAAACAGATGACAAATTCTGCCAGTTAAGAGTATTTAACGGGGAAATAGATGTTGCTGACCTTGCCGAATTTATTGATTGTTGTATAAGGGTATTTATTGTATTTTGTATTTCTGCGCTTGGGCTACTTTCTTGATTTTGCTGGATTGCCAGAGAGTTGGCAAGGGCTAAGTTGGTTTGAGAAAAAACTCTATAGTATAGGTCTCTGTAGGGGAAGATAACTATAGCATTGTTCTGTTTTTGATAAGTTTCCTGAGCTTTGTTTTGAGATGCCAGGACAAGGGAGTTTTGGAATTCTATGTCAGATATTATATACCGGGTGCTAAAAAATCCCAATACTCCTGTTATCCCTAGGGCTACAAAGCCAACTATCATTGGCAATATTAAGCTAGCCTTTTTAAGATTACTTGAAGATCCCCCGTAGGGACTTGTATAAGTTTCAAAGCTAAATAAGCCCTTTTTCAATGCCACAAGTTCTAATTCTACTTCAAAAAATTTCTTTTCCTCTTCTCTTCTAAACCCTTGCCAGACTGAAAATAGACCCAAAAGGATAAAGAAAAGGACCTGGACCGTAAACCCAACAGGGAAAATAAAAAGTGCTATTAGCGATAGTAATAAAGATATAGATATTGGATTTGTGGAAAAAACATTCTTTGCTATTGTAGCTTTGACTATCCTAACAGTTAGAAAGATGAAGGCTGAAATTCCCAAGATTCCAGCAGTTGCCAAAAGTTCAAGCGCGAAGCTTGACGATCTAACAAATACCAGTGACCAAAGGTCGTTGTTTTGATTAATTGTGTTTTGTTTGAAGCGGGTAAAGTCTGTTTGGTAAGTGCCATAGCCGCTGCCAAAAAGAAATCCTTGGATTGATCGCTGTGAATCTTGAGAAATAGCAGCAAAGCCTGTTTGAAAACCTGTTTGAAAAGGAAGAATTGTTAATTTTTGTGATCCTGGGATTGGGTTAAAAAGTTGGTAGATGGTTATTAGAAGTCCTATGATAAGGATTATAAGGAGCGTTGATATAGCAGCCAGAGCAGTTGGCTTCTTCTGATTCTGGGGTTCCAGACTGTCGATTCTGGTTGTTTGTTGATCATGGTTTTTCTTTGTTAGTAAAAAAATTAGAACAGGTATAAGAATTGTGAAGTATATAGACTGATCAAGAAGCGAACCCAAGGGTGTGAATGTTTGAATATTGATCTGGGGAATTGGAAGAATGTAAATTTTTAGGAAGGATAGAATTGTTATAACTGAAGCAATCGAGGCACCTGCGAATAGAGAAATAGTTAGTAAACGGAAGGATTTTTTAGTCCGAACAAAATTTACTATGACAAAGAAGCAAAGGGCGGCAAAAAAGAATGGTACAAATGCTGCAAGGGAATCAAATTTATTTAGAGAAAACAAAGAAGAGAGAAGCATGCCTGCTATAAGCAGTGTTATAGAAAAGTCAAAGAAGGTGACTTTGAGTCTAAGAGAACCTTTTATTACCGTCTTGATTACAAATACAACAATGGCGATCAGAACTACTGCTCCTAACAGAGCCTGTTTTGGCAGATTAAAGAAGTCGGTTGTTATGGTGAGAAACACGGCCGGGAAACCGACAAAAAGAGCAAAAAGTAATCCTAAAACAATACTATTTAAATATGAGACGAGTTCTTCCTTGGCTTCTGTTTTTGGGCGCATAATATTTATCCTATCGTTAATAGAAAACAATGTCAATGTGTTTATTAACTATTTGTGAGAAGCAATGACTGGGGATAAAATATTTATATGAACTTTATCCACGTCCGAAATTGGTGATGTTATTTTCCCTCTATTATTTATAGCGTTGTTTATCCTCATGTATAGCTGTTCGATCCTGGATTCCGTTTTTACTGATTTTTCATTATAAGCAGATGTACTATTGTAAAGAGCAAGTGCTGTAAATGCTGCAAAAAAAGTAAATACACCTATAATTAAATAGGGAGCTATTGAAGCTGAATGATGTCTTTTATGCACAATTGCAATATTTTGAGATAAATTGATGTTAATTTTAATTAGGTGAATCCTGGGTTTAAATTTTTTGTTGAGTTCTGGCGTATCTCTAAAAATTGGAACGCCTTTTAGATTTGCTATTGATTCTTCTATTCGATTATAGACCCTCTTTGCAAAGGGCTCTCCTTTTTTCACATTAGGGGTTTTAATACTTGGCAGAGACTGATTTAATTTGCTATTTAGGTTTATAAAGTTTAATTTTTCTTTTATTTGGCTTTGATATTCATCTTTTGGCAGAGATATAGGATGATTGATAATGTCTAAGCTTTTATGATCGGTGAGGCTATTATTCCATCGCGTATATTTTTGAATAGATGATAAGTTTCGCTTTATTGACTTTTCTGATAGCTGCTTAGTCCCAAGGTAGCTTTTGTATTTACTCAACAAATCGTAATCTATTCTATCGTTAATACCGCCTCTAAGATATTGTTGGGACCAAATTAAGAATCGTTGTATATCAAATATATAATTTTTTATAGTGTGATATGATTTATTCTTGCTTGACAGATAATCTTTAAATCTGCTTATTTTGGATTTATCAAACTCTCCTTCTGTTTTAGTAGATAATTCTTCAGATCCTTTATCATAACTGCTTAAGCCTTGTTCTCTAAGAAATTCAAACAGCTTCTTAAAACTTGATAAGTGGCGATTTATAGAATTTTTCGATATATTTTTGTCAAGCATGTCTTTTTTATAAAGATCAAGTATTGAGGATTTGGAAATCGAGTAGGGAGTAGTAGTGATTGGAATTTTAAATTTGCCCTCGTACCACTTTATAAATCTCAAGCAATCAGTTTTATAATTCCTAATAGTATTAGCTGAAAGCTGATTATACTGTGATTTTATATAAATTATAAACTTCTCTTCTGTATTCATTCTGATGACCATCAAATTTCAAGATTTATATATGTGCTAATTATCTAAGTTATACAAATTATATATAAATCAGTATGCTTAACGCGGATTCTTCTCCAGAGTATTATTTTTATGAGATTTTGTCAATACTCTAAATTGTACTAGGTTGCTATATAACTAAAAAGCAATACTTTGATATAAATACAGATACTAAATTTTATAACTATGTTAAAAATTATACGTAAATTATTCAGATCTAATGATTTTGGACAAAGAATAAATGATTTATATATATTAATTTATCTCATATAGTATCATTCTTTTGAATTTATAATATTTTCAAAATGAAAAGTGTTTTAGTTAAAACATTCTTAAGAATTTTTTTATTTTTTTCATGATCTACCCTAATCTTTCTAGTATTCAATTAAACATGAATTATCAGATATCAATATCAAGTGATAACGTTTTTTAGATATATAATTAGATTGATTTAAAGCCATAAGTTGTGTTTTTATGGTTGTTTTGATTTTGACTGTGCAACCCTTGTTTTAATTGTTATATAATAAGGCTAGAGAATGAAAACTAGCAAAAATAATAAAAAATACGAAAACTACTCTCCAGCTTCTATTGAGCAGGAAGTTCAAGCTTTTTGGGAAAAAAATAAAGTTTATTCTCCCAATCTAGATAAATCAGGAAAACCTTTTTATAACCTAATGATGTTTCCTTATCCTTCGGCCGAAGGCATGCACGTTGGAAATATGTATGCCTTTACAGGAGCAGATGTATTCGGCCGTTTCATGAGAATGAGGGGGTTTGATGTATTTGAGCCAATGGGTTTGGATGGTTTTGGAATTCACTCTGAAAACTACGCGATCAAAGTTGGACATCATCCTAAAAAGCAAGCTAAAATATCTCAGGAAAATTTTTACAAACAACTTCGAGCAACAGGTAATGGGTTTGATTGGCCTAGAAAACTTGAGACATATGATCCAAAATACTACAAGTGGACCCAATGGCTTTTTATTCAGCTTTTTAAAGCAGGTCTTGCTTACAGAAAAAAAGCTCCGGTTAATTTTTGTCCTTCGTGCAAAACTGTTCTTGCGGATGAACAAGTCATTGATGGCAAATGCGAGAGATGCGCTTCTGTAGTTGAAAAAAGAGAGCTTGAGCAGTGGTTTTTTAGGATCACCAAATACGCTGATAGATTGCTTAAAAATATTGAGAAATTAGATTGGTCAGAGAAAGTAAAGATAGCCCAGAGGCAGTGGATAGGGAAGTCAGAGGGAGCGAGAATTAAGTTTATGCTGGTAGTTCCAAATCAGCCTGATGTTCATTCAGTTGAAGTTTTTACTACGCGCCCCGACACTTTATACGGGGCTACATTTTTGGCAGTTTCTCCTGAGCTTGGTAGTAAGTGGATTAATGTCGGATGGCAGGCTTCCCTTGAGGTAAAAAAGTATATTAAAGAAGCCTTAGGGAAAAGATCAAAGAAAAAATTGGAAGATCAGGATGAGAAAACAGGGGTATTCAGTCAAATATACGCAGTAAATCCTCTCAACAATGAAAAGATTCCGGTATGGATTACTGATTACGTTCTTGCAGAATACGGTACCGGAGCTTTGTTCGGCGATGCCCATGACCAGCGCGATACCGAATTTGCCAATAAATATGGAATAAGACTAAAGCCAACCATTGTTACAGGAGATAAACAGAAGGATGAGCGCATCAAAAACCTTAAAGAATGTTTTACAGGGTACGGAACCTTAATTGATTCGGGTCCTTTTTCGGGCTTGAGCTCAAAAGAGGCGATGCATGAGGTAGTTGAGTGGCTTAAAGAACATGAAAGTGGAGATTTTGAGACTACTTATCATCTTCGCGATTGGTTAATTTCGCGTCAGCGTTATTGGGGTCCTCCGATTCCGATGATTTACTGCGAGAAGTGTAAATGGCAGGCGGTTGAGGAAAAAGACTTGCCTGTTTTACTGCCTGATGTTTCCGACTGGAAGCCCCTCGGCACTGGTAAATCACCTTTAGCAAATCATCCGGAATTTTACAAAACTACATGTCCAAACTGCGGTGGAGAAGCAAGAAGAGAAACAGATGTGTCCGATACTTTTCTGGATAGCGCTTGGTATTTTTTCCGCTACACCTCAACTGATATAGAGAGTGATGCTTTTGATATAGAAAGGGTAAAAAAATGGCTGCCGGTAAATATGTATATTGGCGGAGCAGAGCATTCGGTGCTACATCTTTTATATTCGCGATTTATCACGATGGTTTTGCATGATTTGAAATATATAGATTTTGAAGAGCCGTTCAGCCGTTTTTTTGCCCACGGTCTTCTTATAAAAGAGGGCGCTAAAATGAGTAAAAGCAAAGGAAACGTCGTGGTTCCGGATGATTATATAAGGAAATTTGGAGCAGATACCCTGCGTTTGTACCTAATGTTTCTAGGCCCATTTAATCAAGGGGGAGACTTTTATGATACGGCTTTGGAGGGAATGTATAGATTCGTTCGTCGGGTCTGGACGCTCCTCACTAAAGATCAAAAATCAATCCTTCGACAAAGCTCAGGACAGGAAATCAAAAATCAAAAGTTGGATGGAGAGAGAAGAAAATTCATGCACAAGACAATTAAAAAGGTAAGTGAAGATATTGAGGCTCTGAGGCACAATACTGCTATTGCAGGCTTGATGGAATACTATAATTACTTGAATTCTGAGGTAAGAAGTAAGAACGTAGAATTAACCAAAGAAGAGATGGTAACATTTATAAAATTACTCGCGCCGTTTGCTCCGCACATAACCGAGGAGCTATATCAAAATGTCATCCTGAGGGCAAAGTCCGAAGGACCTAAAGAGATTCTTCGCTACGCTCAGAATGACAAGGGGTGGAGCGTCCACCTCCAGCCCTGGCCAAAGTTTGATCCTAAATTTTTGGAAGAGGATGAGACGACGATCGTGGTGCAAGTGAACGGAAGAGTTAGAGAAACGCTAAAAGTTCAAAGTTCACCCCGATTAAATCGGGACAAAGTTCAAAGTTATATTGAGGAATTGGCCAAGGAGAGCAAGAAAGTCAGAAAGCATTTAGAGGGGAAAGAGATTAAAAGAGTCGTTTACGTTGAGGGCAAGATTATTAATTTCGTGACTTCTTAAATTATTCCAAGTTCGCGCAGCCGAGATTGAATATGCTGACGTAGCTGTATTTCTTGGCCATTTCTGTAGAAAAACCTTCTTTTTGCATAGTAAATTTCAACAGGTGACCCTTTGATAATATCAGCAGTATTTATTCCGCCTTTACCCATACCGCCCCATCTCGATTCTATTAATTCACCAATAAGACTGCCAAGCGATCCATATTCTTCGGATACAAGCTTGCTAGTATTTGGGAGTTTCTCTTCTTTGGGTCCAGCAATTTGACTAACCGGGTTTACTCTGAAGATATCAAGATTACGATTTGATTGCAGAAGATCAACTGCAATTGGTTCATGTATTGTTGCGATTATGTGATAGTAAACTGTTTTTTCTTTCCCATCCTTATCTTTTATAATAATGGCAACTTTTGTTTGCGGCAATAATTCTTTTGCCAGAGATTCTGAGATAAGTCCAATACGGTTGCTTCGAAGATGCAATCCTGCTTTTCTTGTCACTGTGGTAACATCAACCACAAGGCCGGACTTTTTTAGTAATAGGTATTCTCTAGGATACCTAATTTTATCAAGGAGAGCTTGTATTTCATCATTCGTTGCTTCAGGATTTCCAAGTCCTTCAAATCTAGGCAGAACTGGATTTTTTTCTCTTTCAATATCTATTCCCCTATTTTTAAGCGCGACTCTTGATCTAGCAATCTGACCTTGGCCAAATTCTTTTTTAAGATCATCAAGCGTTGCCCCTTCTGCAAGCCTCTTTGCAATATTATTGCTTCTGCCTCCTTGTATTTCTGAAAATTTTTGTCTTGAGGTAAGAGTAAAAGGCTTTCTAAAATCAAAAGATTCAAGTGGAAATTGATCTCTTGCCCATTCTTCAGCGCCGTTGTGAAGATCTTTAACTCTTGCTTCAATAATTTG
>MFNO01000011.1 GCA_001782075.1 Candidatus Levybacteria bacterium RIFCSPHIGHO2_01_FULL_38_26 | reverse complement strand
CAAATCTAAAACTTGACATAATAATAGTTACAGTGATATAAAGTCTAAATCTTTTATGATTAGCATTTTAACCATTCTTGTAATATCGCTAGCCATCGTAATTACAGCACAAAATGCTACAAAAGATTCTGAAAAGAAGTCTGAATCTGCCATAAATTATCCAACTGAAATTCCATCGCAAACCCCAACTCCCACACTTTCTCCAACTCCCATCACCCACAATCAACCAACAGGTATACCCCCAACATCAACTCCTACAAACACACCAACTCAACCTACTCAGCCAAACTCGGATTTCCAATATCCCGGATCAACTCTGATAGAGAGAGTCGAAAGTACAACCATTTTTGAAAGCATTGATGATCCAAAAAAAATTACAGATTGGTACAAAGACAAAATAAAATCCATGAATATGAACGTCACTTCATTTATTCAGACAAGTACAAATGGCAAAGTTTTGAACAAATTGGCGGGAGCTAATGGTAAAACAGAGGCAAGAGTTGAAATAGAAAAACAGGAAAATTCTCAAATAGTTAAAATATCTGCGTCTGTCTATTGACAATTAAAATATCCTATGTTAGTGTAGGATAAATAACAAAACTGCCCAAAGTTTGGGCGGTTTTTTTTGTTTATGAGAAGGTTTATTCAAAATACAATAAGGCTTATTTTAAAATATAAAAAAATATTTGCTGTTATAGTGGTCATAATCGCTGTGATTACTGTTTTTAATATCGTACGGGGAGGTAAAGCAGAAACAAAAACATCTTCCAATACTCATGTTCAGAACCAAAAAATAGACGCACCTCAAGCCAAGGCAAAACAGGAAATAAATCAAACGTTTACTTTTTCTATAGGTGAAGAGAACAAAATTTTCTATACTATTGAAAGCGCAGAGCTTCAGGATGAAATTATTGTAAAGGGTCAACTGGCAAAATCCGTAACAGGCAAAACATTTATTGTAGTAACTCTCAAAGTTCGAAACGACAGCCAAGAGTTAATCGAGGTAAATACTCGTGACTACATTCGACTGACACTCAATGGCAATACTGGCGACAAAATAGCGCTTGAGATTCACAATGATCCAGTTTTGGTACAACCCATCTCTACAAAATCCACAAGACTTGGTCTCCCGATTAAAGACACAGACCAAAACTTGAGTCTTCACGTTGGAGAAATAGATGGAGAAAAAAAGGTCATTCCAATTCGTTTTGAGTGATAATTAAATAAAAGTCCAATGATAAAAAAAAGGCTAAAACTTACTAATTATCCACCCCTAATGGAAGAAATAAAAAAAGTGCTTAAAACTGTTTCGTATGGAAGTGTCGAAATCTACGTACAAGACAACAAAGTAACGCAGATGACGGTTAGAAATATAGTAAAAACAAAGTACGACTTAAACGAAGTTGAAGACGCGTTGGCAAAAAGCGGAATAGATATTAAAACTATACAAATAAGACAAAAGCATCCCCAAAATAGGGTATTGACAAAAGAAAATCAATAATATATAAAATATATCAGTTGACAATTTATAGTAATTTACTTTAGGACTTCAAACGTCCTAGCAGGATAAGCTGACCGCAAACGGAGGCTTCTCTAGATAACCCCGATTTAATCGGGGTTGAATAGAGGCGCCTCCGTTTTTTTGTTATACAAAAAAGAGGAGATGAAGTGTCCCCGATTTAATCGGGGGATCATAAAAAGAAAGGGGGTGAAATAAATGACAAAATTACAAAAAAGAATCATAACATCGGTCGCAGCCGGAGCCATTCTTTTGAATTCATTGACTGGGCTTGCTTTTGCAGGTACCACAATTCAAATCTCCGGAAACGGCAGCTTCTCAGAAAATGAAGCTGAAGTTACATCAAAGACCACCACGACTGTTGTTCAGTCAAACAATGCTGATGTCAATAACAATGTTGACGCAAACGCTTCAACAGGCGGCAATGACGCGAATGACAATACAGGTGGAGACGTTGCAGTAAAAACAGGGGATGCAAAGACGTCGGTCGACGTCTCAACAGCTGTTAATGCAAACCATGCAGATGTTGATGGATGTAACTGTGAAAGCGACACAGACGTATTGATATCCGGAAACGGATACAAGTCTGAAAACGAAGTTGAGTTGAAGACAAAAAATGAAGTTGAAGTGTTCCAGGAGAATAATGCAAGAGTCAGAAATGACATAGATGCTAATTCAAAAACTGGTTACAACGACGCAAACCGAAATACTGGTGGAGACGTTCTAATCAAAACTGGTAACGCAACAACTGAAGTGAGTGTCTCAACAAAAGCCAACGCCAATGTTGCTAAAGTTGGCAGCAATGGCAATGGCACAGATGTTGATCTTAGAATAGTTGGAAACGGTTCTTACAGCGAAAACGAGATTGAGCTGGATCTAAGCCAATTCATTCTGCTTGCTCAGGAGAACAATGCCTACATCGACAACGATGTGGACGCTAACTCAAAAACAGGCGGCAATGACGCGAATGACAATACCGGCGGAGATGCAGTAATCAAGACCGGAGACGCTATGACATCTGTTGAAGTTGACAATATGGTTAACTTCAATGCAGCAGATGTTGATTGCGGTTGCATATCAGACATCTTGGCAAAAATACACGGAAACGGATCAGATTCTGAAAACGAAATTGAGGCAGAAATTGAAAAAGAATTAGCTGTTTTTCAAGAAAACGATTCAGATCTAGACAATGATGTCGATGCTGACGCAAAGACCGGACACAACGAAGCAAAGAGAAACACTGGTGACTCTGGAACTGATCCAGAAGTAGAAACCGGTGACGCAACATCAGAAACAGACGTTGAAAATTCCGGAAACGTCAACACTTTTGGCTCTGGCGTTGATTTAGATTTAGACGGAATGGACTTAGACTTTGATTTTCACTTTGATCTAAGCCTTCTTATGGATCTACTTCACATGAGCTAATAAATTTGGGATTGTTGGAGTGTCTTGCTAGCACTTCGGCAGGACACTCAACAACCCAAAAAAAATATTATCCTGAATTTGAATTAGAATTCAAACATAAGAGTTCTGACTCAAGCACAGAATGAAATATGAAAAATAAAATGAAAAAACTGATAATACTGACAATAATATTTTCTCTAGTCTTTACGCAAAGCGCGTTTCCCGCAGTTGCCCTTGAAGCTCCATCTGCACCAGAAACGCCAACTGCGCCATCCCAGGATTCAACGCCAACGTCACCAGATGCGCCGCAATCTCCAACTTCAGACTCGGTAACAAATTCAGAGCTTCAACAGCCTTCTTCACCCGCTGAGACAAACGATAGAAATGAGTCAGACTCTACTCAACCTAAATCCACTAACCAAACTGCTTCTGAGGGCAATTCTACTGATGGAGGAACTGGGGACACACTTGTTAAAACAGGCGACGCCACGAATGATTCAAGTATTACGACACTTGGCAACAACAACACCTCGGCAGACGCAGATGCAAATCAGAGTAGTAGTGAAAGCGCAACTTCTATTGTAAACAAAAATAATGGCTCAAAATCCGAAAATACGGGTATTATAAGTACTGAAAAAAATTCCAATACTATTCAGGACAATAAAGCGAACGTTACCAATGGGCTGTCACAAGACACCAATACAGGAAAAAATGATGCTTCCAAAAACGTAGGGGATTCAGTCATAAAAACCGGAGACGCAAACACCAGTGGGACTGTTATAACAGGAGTAAATACCAATCTTGACGGGGTGTCAGTCTCCCAATTTAGCGTCGATGACGTCCAAACAGGTGATTTGGTTCTGGATTTTGCAGCGAATTGTATCATAAACTGCGGTGGCCCTACTACGGTTAAGAATACAGGTAACGGCACGGGGTCTCAAAATACGGGTGATGTAAACACCATCGAAAACGACAATACATTTCAAAATAACGACGCGTCCATCGAGAATGATTTGATCTTGTCTTCTAACTCTGGAGACAATACAGCCAACCAAAATACAGGAGGGGATTCATTTATACAAACAGGGGACGCCAATGTTTCGGCAAACGTCCTGACATTTGCGAACAATAATTTTTCAGGAAACGTAATACTTGGGGTCGTGGATATATTCGGAACTCTTAATGGGGATATCGTACTAACTGATGAGGCAATCGCCCGAGCAACAGGAGCAGCTTGCTCAACATGTCTCGGCAATACCACAGTATCCAATACAAATAACGGATCGGGGTCGGAAAGCGAGGCAAATGTGAACCGGGAAACAAATAATACGACTCTTCAAAACAATAACGCTAATATTGAAAACAATCTCAAATTCGACGCTCAAACTGGAAACAACACCGCAAATCAAAATACAGGAGGAGACACGTTTATTGAAACAGGCAATTCAGAAATAAATGCTCAGACGCTAAATATCGCAAATTCCAATATTGAGGGCGGCAACTGGTGGCTTGTGGTTGTCAATAAAGCAGGGCAATGGGTCGGGCAGCTATTGGGAGCGCCAACAGGATCCCTGATGGCAGGGTCTGAGGGAACGGAGTTTAATGTGGCCCAAAATGGAGAAATTACTGCGACAAATAATGGTAATGGTTCGGACTCGAACAACAATGCAACTGTAAATCAGGAAACAAATAATACCACCTCTCAAACAAACAATGCCAATATAGTAAATAACATAGACCTATCTGCAAATACAGGCGAAAACAATACATCACAAAATACTGGGGGCAGCAATACTATAAAAACAGGAGACGCGACTATAATTGCCAATCTTGTGAACTTTGTAAATAACAATATCGTGGGGAATCAAAAGCTTGTGGTAACAGTAGTCAATGTTTTTGGAGACTGGTTTGGTGACTTCGTAACTCCTGGATTTCAAAAAGAAAATAATACGGCTGAAGGAGAAAATGGAGACAACCTTGCATCAGAAAATACAAGCGCAGGCGGACCTTTAGAGTCTTCGCAAAACCAAAACTCTTCCAACGCGTCACAAGGAAGTAGCGATAACAGCACCAGCGTTAGCAGCGATCCAATCTCGACATCCAATACCTCTAATCCCTCTAGCCCTTCTTCTCCCTCTGTTTCTTCCAACCCCTCTAATTCGTCGTCTCAATCTAATTCATCTACCGCACTGGTTGCGGGAATCTCCAGTAGCCAAGCGCCTGACGCAAGCATAGATACTCCAATAAATACTGCCATCACCAAAGGAATTAGAATAAATTTGGCATGGATGTTCTTGATGATACCTGCTGCACTGATATATTTCCTAATCAAAAAGAAATTCAACCCGTTAAAACATTTCATTGAAAAAAAGAACTAAACTTCCTCACAATCCTTGAGTGTTCTTATAAATTCGGCTATAATAATCACGTTGCGCCTGTAGCTCAGTGGATTGAGAGCACTTCGCTTCGGACGAAGGGGTCGGGGGTTCGAATCCCTCCAGGCGCGCTTCATATGCCAAAAGGTTTTACATCGCTCCACAAACATGCAATAATTCTTGGAATTTTTGTAATCATATATTTTCTATACTTTACAACAGCAAGCTTTCTTCGCTACGATAATTTTTATACGGGTAGATTCGACCTGGGGAATATGGACCAGGCCGTATGGAACACCACCCAGGGCAGAATATTCCAAACAAACGGACAAGACGGCGAAATAATATCCCGGCATGCAGTCCATGCAGATTTCATACTGATACTCCTTGCCCCTTTTTATTTTATCTGGGAACATCCTAAAACTCTTCTTTTAATACAAACCTCAATCTTAGCGCTTGGAGCTGTTTTTGTTTATGCAATTTCAAAAAATGTATTAAAAAACAAAAACTTGTCGCTTGTCTTTGCCTTTCTATATCTATTTAATCCGGCTATGCAATATACCAATCTCTACGATTTCCATGCCGTAACCCTTGCGACGACCTTTTTATTGGGAGCTTTTTATTTTCTCTACCAAAAACGATATTTTCTTTTTTTGCTTTTTGCGCTACTTGCCGCGCTAACCAAAGAACAGATATGGATAATAATCGCTCTTTTTGGCCTTTATACCATCTTCCGATCCCGTATCAAAACCCTATCGACAATCCGATTAAGCAAACCGCAGATTCTTGGAATAGCAACTTTCATCGTATCTCTTGGAATTTTTTACCTCCTCATCTGGCACGTGATACCTCAGGCTCGAGAAGGAGGGCACTTTGCCTTATCTTATTATTCTGATTTTGGGGAATCACCGACAAATATCATAAAAAATATCTTTCTGTCTCCCCAAAAAACACTCGGGACTTTCTTTCAAAAAGAGCAATCAGACTATCTAACTCAACTATTTCTTCCATTAGGATTTTTCTCTTTGCTCTCGCCCTTATATCTTGTGTTTACCGCGCCCGATCTTTTGATAAATCTTCTAAGCTCCAACGACAATCTGCATCAAATATATTACCAATACTCCGCGGCAATAACGCCTTTTATCTTCATCTCTGCAATATATGGAACAAGAAGACTCAAGATTTGGTTCCCAAAAGTTTCTTATGCCCTTTTTGCATTCTACCTTCTGATTTCTACATTCTACGCTTCCTACTCCTACGGTCCATTGCCTTTTGCCAAAAAACCAAACATAGATATGTTTATCAAGCCACAAGAAAATAAAGAAGAAATTGAAAGCTATCTATCCCAAATTCCAAACTCATACAGCGTAGCGGCAACCAACAACGCAGGCTCTCATCTTTCGCAGCGCCAAGTAATTTATACTATTCCATATGGAATAGAAAAAGCAGATATTGTGGTCTTTTTGCTGAGCGACAAAAAATCTCAAGAGGAATTTGAAGATGAAGTCAAAACTGTAAAAAGCAATAAAAACTATAAAGAGGTCTATAGAATAAACCAATCATTTATAGTTTTTGAAAAACAATAATCCCCTTGTAAATACAATCCCAAGATATTATCATAAATAAGATGGTAAATATCATAAAATCAACAGGTGAGACAGAACCGTTTAGCGAAGAGAAACTCCGAGCTTCTATAAAAAGAGCCCGAATCCCGGATCAGATTCAGGATTTAGTTGTAAATCATGTAAAATCAAAACTTTATGACAACATGCCAACCTCAGAGATTTATCATCATGTATCGGAATTTTTCGAAAAATCCCCCCAGCCTTTCAATCGCACCAAGTATAGACTCAAAAGCGCCATTATGGAATTTGGTCCCACGGGTTATCCTTTTGAAGATTATGTCTCAGAGCTTCTAAAAAAAGATGGACATCAAACAGATATCAGGCAGACCTTAAACGGCAAATGCGTAAAACATGAAATAGATATTGTCGCCGAAAAAAACGGCAAAAAATCAATAATTGAATGCAAATTTCACAACAGAACGGAAGGAAGTACTCAAGTACACGTGTCTTTATATACCAAAGCAAGATTTGACGATCTAAAAGACATTCACAAATTGAATGACGTTTGGCTGGTAACCAATACTGGTATAACATCCGACGCCTTGGATTATGCCCTGTGCAGTGGTGTAAAAGTTATAACCTGGAAATACCCAGAAGGCAACGGGCTGAGGGATTTAATCGAAAAATTTGTGCTTCATCCCCTTACGGTCTTAACTACATTGTCTCAAGGTCAAAAACAAAATCTCCTGAACAATCATATGGTGCTATGTAGAGATGTTATAAACAAACCCGAAAGTCTCCAGATTTTAAATCTTCCCAAAGATAAAAAAAGCGAGATTCTTGAAGAAGCAGAATACGTCTGCAAATTGTAAAGTCTTACACTTGAGCTAATTTTGCTCTCTCATATTTATCCGCCATATAGCCGTTTGGCACAGTAGTAAGCTTATCCGCGTAAAGAAGAAAAGCATTTCGAATTGTATGGTCGCCAAAACGCTCGTTAATTTTATCGATAGTTTTTTGCAAAGAGTTCTTTCTTGCCGAATCAAAAAGAGACAGCTGTATATTTTCTTTATCTTTTAAATTCGAAACCCAAACGCTGATCTGTCTTATATACTCTGCTTTTTCATTCTGAGTGAAACGAAGAATCTCAAGACACGCTCTAAAAATTTCTTTCCCTGTATCTATGCATACCGAATAAGTCTCGCGTCCTCCAATGTTTATATTGCCTCTAAACGAAACTCCAATTGTCCGCGCTTTCTTGTTTAGTCTTCTAAGCTTTATACCAACTTCCTCGCAGAGTTCAAAAAGGTTTTGCATAACAATGCGCTTGTCATAAGTATTTCTGGGCAAACAATAGTTGCGGCCAACTGATTTAACCTCAGGCTTCATCGTATAAGGAACAACAGGGCTATCATCAAGGGCCAAACCGATATTTTTTAAAAAATGTCCCTCTGCATTTCCAAACTCAGAAATCAAAATAGATAGGGAAGCGGCGCGAAGTTGCAAAAGAGTGTATATGCCTATTTTGTTTAGCCGCAACTTTACTCGCTCTCCAATGCCGCATATATCTGTAAGCTGTGCATTTTTGTAAACTTCTTCCACCTTATTTAGCCCGATCTCAAACACCCCGTCTGGTTTTTTCAATCCCGATGCCAGTTTTGCCAGTAGTTTACTATAAGAAATACCTACCGAAGCGGTAATATACTCTCCGATCTCCGCTCTAATGCGCTTTTTTATTTCGGAAACAACGCCATATACCCCAGAGAACAAATGCTGCGTCTGAGTAATATCCATAAATAATTCATCAATAGAAAACAATTCAACAAAAGGAGAATAGTCTTTGCAAATATTTAAAAACTTTTTAGAAACCTCAAAATACTTCACAAAATCCGCAGGAACCAAAATTATCGAGGGACATAATTGCTTGGCAATATAAGTACGGGTACCTGTCTTGATGCCTAAAACCTTTGCCTCTCTGCTTGAGGCGATAATACAAGTTCTCCCGTTTTTCGCTGTAACTCCGATCGGTCTTCCCCGAAGCTTGGGATCAAATTCCTGCTCAACGCTTGCGAAAAACGAATCAAAGTCGATATGAAGAATTATCCTATTGGATTCCATACTATAAAATTACTAGAAAAAAATACAAAAAACAATAGAATAAAAGAGAACATTCTATATCATTTATTTATGGTATAATAAATAAGAGCCCATCCGAAGCGAAAGCCTTAGGGGGGTTATTTTATGGACAAATTTGATTCAAAGAATATAAGAAATGTCGCTGTTATCGCGCATGTTGATCATGGCAAAACTACGCTTATAGACTTCATGCTCAAGCAGTCAAATACTTTTCGAGAAAATGAAGCTGAAATGCAGCAGACAACCATTCTTGATTCCAATCCATTGGAAAGGGAACGAGGCATTACAATTCTTGCCAAAAATACTTCTATTTATTACAAAGATTATAGAATAAATATTATAGATACCCCAGGCCACGCGGATTTTTCAGGAGAGGTAGAAAGAACGCTCAACATGGCAGACGGAGCGCTGCTCATAATTGACGCTCAGGAAGGACCTATGCCTCAGACAAAATTTGTTCTAAAAAAAGCGCTTGAATTAAAACTCAAAGTAATTGTTGTTATCAACAAAATTGATAAAAAGTTGGCAGATGTCAATTCATGCATTGAAAAAACCAACGATCTTTTTTTGGAACTCGCGACTACCACAGAACAGCTGGATTTTCCAATTATTTATGCTATAGGAAGAGAAGGAAAAGCTTCGGAAAAATTGGAAGATGTTGAAAAAAGCGAAAATCTTGAACCCATAATGCAAGCTATTATAAATACAATTCCTACGCCAAAAATCGAAGAAGGGTCATTTAAAATGGTTGTATCAGCGCTTGACTATGACACGCATAAAGGAAAACACGCTATAGGCAGAATTCAAAAGGGGAGTTTGGAAAAAGGCCAAAAAGTGATTCTTATAAATTCAGAGGAGCAAAAAATTTCAGCAACAATTGATTCAATATATATAAATCATGGGCTTAAAAAAGAAGAAAGGAACCATGTTGTTGCGGGTGAAATTGTGGAATTGACCGGTATCGAAAAGGTTTCTATCGGGGATACCATAACAGACCCGTCAGATCCAACTCCGCTTCCAAGGATAAAAATAGAAGACCCGACAATAAGAATAGCTTTTTTTGCCAACACAAGCCCTTTTGCGGGAAAAGAAGGAAAATTCTCTAATTCTAGGCAGTTATATGAAAGGCTGCAAAAAGAACTTGAAACCAATGTAAGTCTAAAGCTGGAAGTCCAAGAAGATAAATTCATAGTATCTGGCAGGGGAGAGCTTCATTTATCAGTTCTAATTGAAACTCTAAGACGGGAAGGATACGAATTTCAAGTTGGAAGACCTGAGGTAATTACCAAAAAAATAGACGGTGTCGAGATGGAACCGGTTGAAGATCTTATTATCGATGTTCCTGATGAATTTCAAGGAGTTGTAAGTAAAGAACTTGGAGAAAGAAGGGGAGATATGACCAATATGGAGGCAAACGGCAAAGGAATGACAAGATTTGAATATAAAATCCCATCTAAAAATCTATTGGGACTTAGAAATATTTTGTTAACAAATACCAAAGGAACAGCAATTATAAATACTATGTTTGATAAATATGCGCCTCTTACTCCATCAATTCCAAAAATCAGAGACGGTGTTCTTATAGCTTCAGAACCGGGAATGGCGCTGACATATGGACTTAACAATGCGCAAGGCAGAGGAATAACTTTTATAGAACCGGGTACGCCTGTATATGAAGGCATGATAATTGGACAAAATAGTAGAAATGAAGATATAGATATAAATGTTACTAAAGAAAAGAAACAAACAAATATGAGAGCGTCTACAGCCGATGCGTCGGTAGTGCTTACTCCTCCTGTCAAAATGAGTCTTGAACAATATTTGGATTTTCTGGAAGAAGATGAGCTTTTGGAAGTAACGCCAAAAAGCTTGAGACTTAGAAAAAAATACCTCACCAAACTCGAC
>MFNO01000010.1 GCA_001782075.1 Candidatus Levybacteria bacterium RIFCSPHIGHO2_01_FULL_38_26 | reverse complement strand
TAAAAAGCGGAAGAAAGTCCAAACCCCCAGGCGATTGAAAAAAGAAAAAGAAGTTCTGAAGATTTGGCAACAAACCTGCTTAATCTTGGCACAATAAAACTACTTATGAAATAAAGCGCAAGCAAAAGTCCCATTCCTTTCCAGAGCAAAAAACCAATCGCGTATATTATGTGAATGTCGGAATTGTTAGAGAAAGAGGAAATAAAAAGCAAAATAATTACCGCGATAATATCCTGTATCAGAAGAAATCCTATGGAAATTTTTCCATACAGCTTATTAAGATCTCCTCTGTCAGATAAGAGTTTTAGGATTATAATAGTGCTGCTGAAAGTTAAGGCAATTGCAATATAAATAGCGGCTATCCTCTCTATACCAAGAGCTATAGCGATGATAAAACCAATTGTAGAAGTAAATACCACCTGTCCAACTCCTGTTATAAGAGAAACTTTCCCAACTTCACCAATTACCTTGGGGCTTAGATGAAGACCAACTATAAAAAGAAGCGCTGTTACGCCGATTTTTGAAAAAAGCTCAATATATTCGTTTGACTGAAGTATGTTTAAAAAATATGGTCCGACGAAAACACCGGCAAGAATATATCCTACAATTAGAGGCTGTCTTAAAATTCTTGCAAGGATGGCAAAAATTACGGCAACAGCGATAACAAAGGTAAGCTCAATAAATACGTCCATAGAGTTGTTCCTTTATTATCTAGTATACAAAATCTGCTGATTTTTTTAATCCCCTAAGTAGTCTTTTAGTTTGTTTCCCCTTGAGGGATGACGGAGCTTTCGAAGCGCCTTGGCCTCTATTTGACGGATTCTTTCCCGAGTAACTGCAAACATGCGGCCAACTTCCTCAAGAGTTTTTTGCTTGCCGTCCTTAAGACCAAAGCGTTCTATAAGAACTCTTCTTTCCCTGTCAGAAAGCGTTGAGAGAACTTGCTCTACTTGCTCTTTGAGAAGTTCCCTTGACGCGGAGTCAAAAAGAGTAGGCGCGGTAGTATCGTGAATGAAATCCCCAAGCCGGCTGTCCTCCTCGTCTCCGACCGGTGTCTCAAGACTTGCGGGTTCCTGGGAAATTTTGATAATTTCAAGCGCCTTGTCTGGATCGATTCCCAAAACTTTTGCGACCTCCTCGGGTGTTGGCTCGCGCCCAAGCTCCTGCATCAGTCTTCTTGAAGTCCTAAGAAACCTGTTTATGTTCTCAACCATGTGGACAGGAATTCTTATTGTTCTTGCCTGATCCGCAATCGCTCTTGTAATTGACTGTCTTATCCACCAAGTCGCATAAGTTGAGAATTTAAAACCTCTTCTCCAATCGTATTTTTCAACCGCTCTTATCAACCCCTGATTTCCCTCCTGAATAAGATCCAAAAGGGTTAATCCCCGTCCTACATATTTTTTGGCAATTGATACAACTAGTCTTAGGTTGGAATTGGTTAGGATTTGCTTTGCTTTTTTTTCTCCTTTTTCAACCTTTTTCGCCAGAGAAATTTCCTGCTCAAAAGTCAGAAGGGGAATTCTGCCTATCTCCTTAAGATACATTCTCACTGGATCTGACACTGATCCCTCGGTAAGTACAGTCAAAACCTCCAGTTCTTTCTCCAAATCCTCAATGGGTTTCTGTTCGTCCTGGTTTTTGGCAACAGACTCAAACACATCAACTCCCCCAGCCATCAGTCTTTTGTAAAGCTCATCAAGCTCATCTAAATGCTCCTCGGGTTTTGGGAAGATAGACAAAACCTCGTCTTGGGTAATATACCCTCTTTTTTTTGCGGTTGTCACAATGTCTGCTATGATATTTGGTGCTTTCTGCGCCATATAGATATATTTTACCACAATTTAACTCTGCGATAAAAGATTAATAAGCATTGAAGCTTCTTTTCCAAGAGATTCTATTTCTTTACTGTTTTCTTCCTTCTCTTTGCCTCTAAGATTTTCTGTTATTTCTTTTATTTTATTTTTCAAAAATATTACCCGCAGTTCTCTTGCGACTTTTTCTATTTCTACTCTGTGTTTGCCTAAATCTTCAAACTTGGGTATTGGCAATAAAAAACAGGTGTCAAATGTTTTAATAAGCTCCGAGGGTAAATCATTCAAAAATTTTTTGCTGCTGAAATCATCATTTTTTTGGGCGTACAAAGAAAGACTATCCAGGATTTTTTTATACGAAGGCGTTTCAAAAACATAATCTTTTATAATGCTTGAAACTTTATCTGTAATTTGACTCGGATTTTCATATTGTGCGACAATAGCCAACAAATACTCTTCCAAAATCTCTCTCCTTGAACTTTTGTCAGCTTTTATGGTTTTTTTGCCATCTTCCCCGGCTTCTTTTTTTTCAATTTTTTCAACCTGCTTTAAAAGACTATCATATGTTGTGTCGAGTTCAAGGCTTAGCTTTTTCAGATAATGTTCTTTGACAATTTCGTTTTCTATTCTTTCAATTACTGGCAGCAGAAAATCTGATATATTTTTTTTGCCCTCAATTGTGTTTTTGTTGTAAAGAGTTAGTGAGCGCTGTAGAAAATAATCATAAATTCCAATGCTTTCTTTGATATCTTTTTTAAAAGAGAAAGGATCAGACCTAACAGCCTCATCAGGGTCTTTAGCATTTGTTATCTTTATAACTTTTACGTTAAAACCCTTTTTCTCCAAAACACCAAGGCTTCTTTCTGTTGCCATCCAACCCGCATTGTCTTGATCAAAACAAAGCGTGACATTTTGTGTAAATCTTGACAGAAGACTTGCCTGGTCATCTGTGAGAGCCGTACCTTTTATAGCAACTGCGTTCTTAATTCCCTCTTTAAACATGGAAACTACATCTAATTCTCCTTCAACTACAATGCAATTATCTTTATTTTTAATCTCCGGAATTGCCGTATTCAAACCAAAAAACATACTGCCCTTGTGATAAGCAAGAGTTTCTTTTGTATTTATATACTTGCCTCCCAAACCCGCAACTTCGGAAAGCAAACGGCCTGAAAATCCTACAATGTTCCCTCTGTGATCAAAAAGCGGAAACATAATCCTTCCTCTAAAAAAATCAACGATATCTCTATTTCTCTGAAAGGCAAGCCCTGCGTCAATCAAATCTTCTTTCTTGTAACCTTTTTTGTTGATAAGATAATTTACTAGGGCATTTGACGACTTTGGAGAAAATCCAATCATAAAAGTCTCTATAAGCCGATCGTCAATTTTCCGATCACTTGAAAGATACGAAAGAGCCTTTTTGCCAACCACGTGTTTGGTTAAAACAAAATGAAAAAACTCATTCGCTAGACGATTCAATTTATAAATCTTTTCTTTTTTTGAAGACAAACCTTTTGCAAAAGCGGAATCTCTCAGCTCCACTCCTGCTTTTTTAGCCAAAGTGCGAAGCGCCTCACCGAATTCCAAATGCTCATACTCCATCAAGAACTCAAAACAATCTCCGCCTTTTGCGCACCCGCCAAAACAGTGCCAGATCTGCCGCTCGGGAGACACCACAAAAGACGGGGTGCTCTCTGTGTGAAAAGGACACAAAGCCTTAAAATTCCTGCCCATTTTTTTAAGCGGAATATATTCTGAAATAAGGCTTACTATATCTATTTTTTCCCGAACTCTTGCAACATCATCCATATCGCCTGTATTGTATCACAGAAGAATTCAAAGCAATTACAGACTACATTGTACCTTCAGTTAAAAAAACCGAGTCGCTCACGTGATTGAAAAGTTTGTTATTCCCACTCCATAGTCGCAGGAGGTTTGGTAGTTATATCATATACAACACGGGAGATTTCAGGGATTTCATTTGTGATTCTTGATGTTATTTTTTGAAGAAGCTCTGGTGGTAATTTTGCCCAATCAGCTGTCATTCGATCTACTGAAGTAACTGCTCTTATTGCTATAATTTCTCCGTATACGCGTCCGTCTCCCTTGACCGATGTGCTTTTGGCACCTGTCAAAACTGGAAAAGAATGGAAAAGCTTATAATACCAACCAGAACGTTTCATTTCACCAACAACAATCTCATCTGCCTTTTGCATAATTTCTAACCTTTTTTCATCAACCTCGCCAAGAATACGAATAGCATATCCAGGTCCCGGATGAGGCTGCTGGTTTATTATCTCATCTGGGATATCTAATTTTTTAGCAATTGCGCGAACTTGATCTGTATAAAGGTGGCGAATTGGTTCAATCAGCGTAAGTTTCAAACTTTTAGGAAGACCTCCAACATTATGGTGAGATTTAATATTTGCCGAATTCTTCGTACCTCTGCTTTCTATAACGTCTGAATAAATAGTTCCCTGTACCAAAAACTTTACATCTTTGTACTTTTTACACTCTTCTTGGAAAAGATCTATATATAATTTACCAATCGCTTTTCTTTTTTTTTCAGGATCAGTTTTACCTTTAAGTACAGATAAAAATTCTTTTTGCGTCTTTAAGAAAGTTGGTTTTATATGGAGTTTGTCAGTAAAAAATCTGATAACTTTTTCGGTGGTTCCCTTTCGCATCAACCCACTGTCAACATGAATCGGAATAAGGTTTTTCCCTATTGCTCTTGCAACCAAAGCCGCAGCTACTGTAGAATCTAGTCCGCCCGAAACAGCAGCAATAGCCTTCTTGTTTCCAACTGTTTTTTTTAGATCTTCAATAATATCCTCTATACTAATTACTGTTTTTCGTGTTGATATTTTACATATCTTCTCAAGAAAATTTTGAAGGATAAGACTACCATGTTCTGTGTGTTCAACTTCGGGATGAAACTGTACTCCATAAATTTTTCTCTTTTCATTTGCAATTGCTGCGCTTTTTATTGTTTCTGACTCACCAATTAACGAAAATCCTTGAGGCGGCTTTAATACTTCGTCGCCATGACTCATCCAGATTCGTGAATGAGGAGAAACGGAATCAAAAAGCGGACATGAGGCATTAAGCTTCAGAGTCGCCGGTCCATCTTCTCGTATCTTTCCCCTCTTAACTTCCCCACCCAATAAATAAGCTGTTAACTGCTGGCCGTAGCAAATCCCAAGAATGGGAATTCCAAGATCGAAAATCCGCTTGTCGATACTTGGTGCTCCTTTTTCATAAACAGAAGCGGGGCCGCCTGAGAAAATAATCCCTTTAGCTTTTTCTTTTACTGCCTTTTGATAAGCCTCTTCCGGAGAAACCATTTTTACATCAACTCCAAATTCTCTGATGCGACGGGAGATAAGATGCGCAGTTTGGGACCCAAAATCAACAACGAAGATCATATTCGTATTATATCACTATAAACTAATAAACTCTTGTTTTTTAAAACAACACCATGTACAATCGGAGCCACAACTATGAGAACAGCTGAAGTTCTGAGTATTTACCACGACCTTAAAAACAGTAAAAACCCAAATATTCTTTCAAAACCTCTGAATTTAGATATATTATCCATGAACCACGAGAAAAGACCAAATAGCGCAAGTGTTGAGGATGCATTTTTTGGGGACTCTGGGAAAGGATCAGTTGTCGCAAAACTAAATGAAAAACTTGCAAAAAAAGGTAAAGTTTTTTCTCTTCGTGCAAATGGAGGCGCCAATGCAGGACATGAAGCAGATATAAATGGGAAGAAAATAGTAACTCATCAAATACCCATGGGGGTCGTAAAAGAAGGAGCAACGGCTTTTATCTCTCGAGGCATGGTGCTGCATCCGGAAGATGTTCTCATAGAGATTGACCATATAAATAAATCCTTGGACACTCCTGAGCTACCAGGAAATCTTATCATCGACTACAACACTCCCCTTGCTCTTGATACACACAGAGCATATGAGTCAGTTTTGAATCAAGAAACAACAGGCGGAAGAGGTTCAACTGGAAGAGGAATAGCGCCTGCCAACATGGAAATTTATGGAAGAACTGCCCTAAGTGTAAGAGATTTGACTCGCGAAGATTGGGAAAAAGGCACGAGAGAACATTTTAGACTTTATCAAAAAATGGTGAGCGGATTTGGCAAAGAACTTGGAGATATTGAGGTTTATACTATGGCAAGTGCGGAAAAAAGAAGGGTCGGAACAGAAGAAGAATTCATTGATAGACTAAGAGAAGCAAGAACCGGAATAAAAAAATACGTAGCATCAAATGTATATGATCTACTAAATGATGCCTGGAGAAACAATCTAGATATTCCTTTCACTATTGAGCATGCCCAGGGAGCTGGAATTGATGTTTTTCATGGAATTTATCCTGATGTCACAGCCGGACGAACTATGTCGAGAAATATCAATGACGCAACGTACAATATAATTCTTCCAGAACAAATAGCATTAAGGGCAGCAGTTATGAAAGCTACATACACATCTAGTGTTGGGATAAGAAAATTACCTCATAAGGATTCTGAAGAATATCGAAAATACCAACATAGAATACAGGAAGATTTCGACGAAAAAGGCAGATCAACTGGAAGACTTAGAGATATTTACCCTGTTCCTATAAATCCAGTAGGAACGTATTTGCGAGAAGCAGCCGCATATACACATCTTGTTGTAACACATCTGGATGCATCCAATCCAGGAGAGGAGTTTGAGGTCGTAATTGGATACAGAGATAAAAACACAGGAAAAGAAAGGCCGTACTCTCCATATCAAGAAGATCTTAATGAATTAGAACCCGTAACTGTTAAGTTTGATGGCTGGGATGGTAAAGCAGTTAAGCAAATCCGCTTACCAAAAGATCTCCAATATGAAACTCGCTTATATCTTGCATTTTTAGATAGAACTCTCGCTCCAGTTGCAATGGCAACAACAGGTCCTGAACTTGGCAGTTATATTTCCTGGATTAAACTACCCTAACCTCCTTGACAACATACACGTCTAATATATAAAATCAGTTATGGAAGAGTATAAAAATCAGACTGATAGATTTCCCTCTTTTCCTCTTGCCGAACTCCATGCTCACCTAGGAACGTCTATAAATCCTGCTATCTATTGGCAAATTGCGCATGCCCAGGGATTTAAACTTCCTAAAAAAGAATATAGAGAATTTATGGACTATATAACTCTTTCTCCTGACAAAAAAGCGACAACATATATGAAATACCTGAAAGACATTTACCACCCTCTTTTAGATAAACTAAGCTCCGGAACTTATGCGGTTGAGAAAGCAGTGTATGAGATATTAAGCGGCGCTTATCGCTCAAACAGCATTACGCTTTTAGAACTTAGGAACAATCCTATGAAACACAATCACGAAGGACAAGAAGACTTAGATCATATTATTATGGCAATGCTAAGAGGTATGGAAAGAGCGCTTTTGGAGTTTAAGAATCTCTCTTCTGGTATTATATTTTGTCTAGCACGTGAGTTTAATTATGAAAAAAACGAGATTATAGTTGAAAAGGCAATAAAGTACAGAAGGCGAGGAATTGTAGGAATAGATTTTGCCGGACCGCCTGACAAAAGTTTTCACTTTAAAGATTACAAAAAGTTAGCCCAAAAGGCAAAAAGATCAGGACTCAAAATTACGTCGCACGCAGGTGAAGTAAAAGATGCCAATGATATTTGGGAAGCAATTGAATATGTTGACTCCTCCCGAATCGGACACGGAATTCTAGCAGCTTATGATAAAAAACTAATGAAAGAACTGGTTAAGAAAAACATCGTTCTTGAAGTATGCCCTCTATCAAATATCTCAACAAGCGCAGTGAAAAATGTAGAAGAATTAAAATTTATTTTACGTACATTTGTAGAAAACAAAGTTAAATTTACTATCAATAGCGATTGGCCAGAAACTATCCAGTCCGGACATTTATGGGAACAGTTTAATTTTCTAAGAAAAAATAATATTCTAAATGAAGAAGAACTTGAGAGGTGCAATAAAATCGCCTTCCAGTCAAGCTTTATCCCAGGCGTCGGCCTGAACGCGTACCTATAAACTATCATGCAATTCGTTCTTCAAACGAGGCTATTAGAAACACCCTGATTTATACAAAAAAATTATTTAATATTTTTAGTCAATAGGTTTACATTCAGAATATATAGTATTAATGCTCCGTATAGAACATGTGATTGAAAAAAAGTCGGGAACATAGAAAAATTTTTCATATTAACTGCCATAAGCAAATAACTTATTCCCAATACGAAATAATATTGGGTTCCAAAATGATTACTCCTAATAAAGTGAAAAACTATGAATAAAGGAATAAGCAACCAGACAAAATGATGCTGCCAGGAAAATGTGTTTACAATAAGGCTTAGGGTAATCAAAAGACTTATAGACAAAAGTCCTGACTTATCGTTTCTTCTGAATATCCATACAAACGATAGCGAAGCAGTTATTAAAATTGCGCTAATAACAGGTCTTACTATGTTTACCAATTCTAAATTACCCAACTCTCTTATTAAAAATGCAGACAATGATTGATTGTAATAATCGGCTTTCCAAGACGCGAGTAAACTGGGCAACGCTGTTGTAAGAAAATAAGAGATAATTTTCGGATCGATAAATATAAATGTAACTAAAGTTATAGCTATAGTCGTTAGAATAACGGATAAAAGCGCTTTCCACCGCTTGCTAAAAATTAGATAAATTATTAATAAAACTGGAAATAATTTAAGTGCTATTGCGATAGCAAGGAATAACCCAGACATAAGTTCTCTTTTTTTGACATGAAAATATACAAATAAAGTCACCATCAATAATACAACGTTATTAATTTGCCCCATGCCCAGAGTAAACTTTACAGGGAAAAAATTAAATACAAGTATAGTAAGAAACAATCCTAATAAAGAAAAGGGTGTTAGTTTAAAAATTTTAAATATTAGAACGACTGATAACAAAAGGCATAGGATAGAAAGAATTGCAAACATCTTTTCCGCGATAAAATACGGTAGTAATGTAAAAGGTAGGAAAAATAGCAAGACGGGTGGAGGATAAACAAAAGGGGTAAAATACTTTTCTCCTCCTAAATAAGGATTTTCGCCATCAAAAACTGCAATAGAACCATAATAATAACTACTAAAATCAGGATAATAGTCATACGTTAGTGTTTTTAAAAAAATAATTGTTGAGAAAATGAATATAAGAACAATAAAAAATTTCATGAGAGGGAGTGTTTTAAAAAGAACCGCCTTATTAAAATACATATTTATTTAATAGTTCTTTCCCGGGTTTGTGATGATGATGCTATGAGGGTGGCTTTCTGTTAGGGAGGCTGTCGTGATTTGGATAAATCTTGCTTTTTTCCAAAGCTCTTGAATATTTTTTACTCCGGTATAATAAAATCCTGATTTTATTCCACCAATAGCCTGTCCGACAACATCTTTTACAGATCCCTTCACGGGAACCAAGCCTTCAACTCCCTCTGCAACCAAAACTCTTTCTTTGTAATCTTTTCCGTGAAACTCCTCTTCTTTTATAGATGCTCCTCTTTTCATTGATGCAGTCGATCCCATCCCGCGATATTCTTTAAATAAATATTCTTCTTTCTCATCCTTAATTATATTCTGAAATCGTTTTGGCACAGAATTTTTATGAAGTTTTATTATTTTACCAGGAGACTCAATAGCCTGCGCGAAAAAACTTCCCATCATAACAGTTGATGCTCCGGCCGCCAGTGCTTTTACCATGTCTCCTGAATATTTGATCCCTCCATCGGCAATTATCGGTACATTTGCTTTGTGAGCTGCCTTAGCAGTCTCCTGAATCGCGGTTATCTGTGGTACTCCCATTCCAGAGATAACTCTGGTTGAGCAAATTGCTCCAGGCCCCATTCCGACCCGGAGTCCGTCAACACCGGCATTTACAAGAGCTTTGGCACCGTCAAGTGTTGCGACATTTCCGCCAATAACATCAATATTTTTGTATTTCTTTTTTATGAACTTAACAACATCAATAACAGATTTTGCGAATCCGTGAGCAGAATCAACCAATATCACATCCGCTTTTGCTTTAATCAAAGCATCAATTCTATCCTCAAACCCTTTTCCCGCACCAACCGCGCCGCCTACCAATACACTCTCTTTTTTAACTTTTTTTACTTCATGCACTTGATCAGCTATGGTCAAATTCCTGTGAATTATTCCAATTCCGCCAAGCTTTCCAAGTGCGATTGCTAGTTTTGACTCGGTAACCGTATCCATGGCAGAAGACACAAGCGGAATTGACAATTTTATATTTCTAGTCAAACGTGTAGATAAATCTATATCCGACCTTGAAAAATCACTATATGAAGGCAGAAGAAGAACGTCATCAAAAGTCAAACCAAGAGGAAACACATTTTTCTCAGAATCCATAGCCTACTCTATATCGTATCAGCTTTTTTGTCAAGATAAAGTTTTTACCCATTGAAATTTCAATGCACAATAATATAATAAAAGTAATGTCCTTTATTAACTGGGTTAAAACACACAAATTAATAGTTGCTTTGGTGCTAATTATTGCCTATCTCTTTCTCAATAACAATCCAATTACTCCCCTTCGTCAATTTTCAACATCTCCGGCAGTCGATCATTTTCAAGGGGTTCCCTCTGTAGGCATGATGGCGCCTGAGGGACTTTCTTTTCCAAGAGAACCAGCAGCACCTCTATCGGACACTTCAAATAGAATTGTTACAAAAACCTCTGACTTATCATTAGTAGTAAAAGACGTACGTGGGACTGGCGATCAGATTATTTCCTACGCAAAAAGTATTGGGGGATTTATGGTATTTGCGTCGTATAACAGGCCAACTGAATCTCCTTTTGCAAATGTAACCATAAGAATACCTACCGAAATGCTGGATGAAGCCCTAAGTCACATAAGGTCGCTGTCTATCAAAGTAACAAGCGAGAATTTGGTAGGAACAGATGTTACGGATGAGTATATAGATATTGAGGCAAGACTAGCAATGCTTAGGAACACTCAAGCAAGATTTGAAGAAATTATGGATCAAGCAGTAGAAATCCAGGATATTCTTACCATTCAGCGTGAGCTTATAAATCTCCAACAGCAAATTGACTCTCTGATTGGTCAAAAGCAATCAATTGAAAACAATGTAAAGCTTACCAAAGTTACAATTTACTTATCAACCGATGAACTAGCTCTTCCATACGCTCCTGACAACGTATTCCGCCCGGATGTTACATTCAAACTGGCTGTCCGAAGTCTCTTGTCAACTCTTAGAGACGGAGCAAATATGATCATCTGGCTCGGAGTTTACTCTGTTATCTTGATTCCGCTGTTAATTGCCGCTGTTATCTTCTACAAGAAATTTATGAAGAAACAAAAAACAGTTAAGGAAGCTTGATGCGGGTGTAGTTTTCGCCGAATTTGTAGCCTTTTAATTTTCCCCAAAATTTAGCTCTTAGCGTTACTCGTTTTTCAACCTCTTTGAAATTATCAAACTGGCTTTTGTGCAAAGATAAAGCTTTTATTTTCTTTTCAAAAGTCTTTGTTATATCAACTATAAAGTCTTTTTTCTCAAAACCTACAAAAAAAAGCTCTTCAACCCTGTGTGGTTTTAAGCCTTCCTTTTCGTGCTCCGGAAATGTAAGCCTGTCGCGAGCAAGCGGAAAACAAGAGTCCATCGTGGCAAGAGCCGCGGCTCTATGGTCTGTGTGGTTCACAAATCCGCTGTCAAAACCTATCATTTCAGTCGTATAATAAAAAGTCGGATCCATTGTAATTACGGTATTAGGCCGTAGCTTCCTAATAACCCTAACAATTTCCTCTTTCAAAACCAAATCTGCAACAAGTTGTGTATCGGTATGATTGAGGAAAAAAACTTTCTTAACCCCCAAAACTTTAGCTGCTTTTTTTTGTTCTTCATTGCGAATTTCTGCCAAGCGCTTATGAGTCATCTGAGGATCCGAAGACCCGCGGCTGCCGTCAGTACAAATGAGGTAATAGCAAGTAGCGCCCTCCGAAACCCATCTGGCAATAGTGCCTGATGCTCCAAAATCCATGTCATCCGGATGCGCCCCAACAGCAAGAACAGTTTTTCCCTTCATATAAGTGCGTCCGCTTGGATTCGAACCAAGGACATCTACTTTATAAGAGTAGCGCTCTGCCACTGAGCTACGGACGCCAGTTGGCATAGTATATCAAAGAGGAACAAATAGAGAAAGTGGAAAAAGTATTTTACAGCTTCGCTCTCTGCGCTATCTCTGCTTCAACTACAGCCCCGTCTCTTCCGTACTTCAATCTTGAAAGCTCTTTAATAAGCTCTGAAACTCTTGGGTTTTTGAGCTGTTCTTCTTTACTCATATCACGAGTCAGATCCATAGAAAATGGAGACACCGGCTCGCCGCTGACAATAGTTTTGATATAAGTATTGTATCTTTCTATATTTATCAAATCTGCTTCGGTAAAAACAGGTTGGAATTCATGCTGAAGATAATTCGCGTCCGTTACTCCAATTCTAAAGGAAATTACACTCCCCACATTTCCAAAAATTGCATTTTTTACCTCTTCCTCCATCTGTCCTATAAACTGATTGGCAACAATTAGATTTAGTCTGTATTTACGAGCCTCTGACAATATCTGGGCAAAATCAGGAGTAGCAAAATTCTGAAACTCGTCAACATAGAGAAAAAAATCGCGCCTTTGAGAAAGCGGAATATCCTGCCTTGACATCGCCGCGACCAAAATCTTGGGGACTATAACAAGACCCAAAAAAGATGAATTCTCCTCTCCAATTTTTCCCTTCGATAGGTTTATTAGAAGAATTTTTCCCTCGTCCATAACTTTTCTGAAATTAAAAGCACTTTGAGATTGCCCGATGATGTTTCTAATCATCTTGTTTGTGACGAATCTGCCGAATTTGGAAACAATATAATCCAAAACTTCAGATTTGTGGAAATCACTTGTTTGGGCAATCTGATCAGTCCAATAACGCCTGACAATCGGGTCTTGTACTTTTGGCAAAATCTCCTGAACAAAAGATGAATCCGTTAGTGCGCGTACAACCTCAACAAAAGTACTTCCAGGCTCATACATGACTGTAAGCATTGCGTTTCTTATTGCGTGTTCAAAACGGGGACCAATAATACCTGTTTTGTTAGGATCAAAAAGCTTATACATCAGTCCTATTATTGAAGTGACAACATAGTGTCTTTGTTCTTCAGTTTGGGCGTCAAGCATGTTAAAACCCATTGGCCTTTTGGTATCTGAGGGATCAAACAAAATAACGTCCTCTGCTCTTTTGGGCGGGACAAGCATCAGAATATCGTCTATCAAATCTCCGTGAGGGTCAATTACAGCCAATCCCTCACCGTTTTTTATATCCTGCATTATCATATCTTTTAAGAATTCGCTTTTTCCCGTACCTGTTTTCCCAATAATATACATATGTCTTCTTCTGTCATCTATATCCATATAGACAGGCTTGGAAAGACCCCTGTATGTGCTTTTTCCAAGATAAAGACCTCTTTCTGGGATCTGGGCAGGCGCTGGAGCCCTTTTGGCGTTCACCCAAAAGACGTTAGGGGTTGAAACAGATTTGTTTGGAAAATGAAAAATTGTTGCCAGCTCCTCACTTGTTAATACCGACGGATTCCCAAACATTGGCATATAACGGTAAATAAAATCTGTCATAAACATTCCTTTAAAGATGTTGCGGCTCTTGGTAAAAGAATTTAGTGAATCAAATTGGCTAAATGCGTTGATAATATTTTCAAGATGAGCGCTTGCCATATCGCTATTTGTGCTTGAGACAACTATCCTTACAACAAATTCAAAGCCGGGCTTTCCGATCTTGTTCTCTATAGCTTCTATCTCTTTTGGGTCTGAGGAATATTTGGCCGTCTCAGGATTTGCTTCTGTTTTTTTGGTTTTTGCGATATATTCTCTTCCTGATTTTTTCCATTTCGGATTAGCAGGGCTTACCAAAATCTGAATCGCCGCTCCCTCGCCCTCTGTCATTTTTGCCAAAACAGAGGTAATAGATGAAAGCGGATCAACAGGCAAATCTTTGTAGGGTTTTATGGACAAGTAATTGCTCTTGCCAAGCCGCAAGCTGGCAAAAGCAGTCTTTCCGCTTCTTGAAAAGATGTTGTATTCATTTCCGATTATTGCTCCTTCTCTTCTTTTGGTTTTGTCGTCAACGACAAGAATATCTGCCGCAGGATACGTACCATGAATTTGCTTTTCAACCAAATCTTTCAATTTATTGGGGGTATAAACATAAAATCTTATATCCCCGGGTGTTCCCACGATTTCAAAGGATATCCGCGGTCCTGCCTTAAACATACTGCCTTTCCCAATTGCCGCCAGGTTTGAAAATAACTGCTCTGCCGCGTCTATCTTGATCTCGTTGTCTCTTGGAACTGCTACCTGAAGAAGGGTTGAGGCTAAAGATTCTCTTTCTCTGTTTCTATTTCTATACCACACTATAAGAAGATAAAAAGACAAAGCAATCAGCAGAAAAAGGGCAACTATCGCCCCAAGCCAAATAACCAAAGAGGTAAAAAGTGAAACCAGGTTGTCTAAAGGACCAGACTGCATAAATTAAAAACTAATTTCTCCCTCCCAGCAATTTTCCGTGCATTTTTTTAAAGAATTTCACTATCAATGCCGCTCTCCATTTAATGGAATCTGTTTGTTTAGCGTTTTTCACTGTTTGTTTTGCCACATCTTCGGTCATCGTAATTGGAGCATAGCCTGTGGGCACTGCGGGCGTAGATTCTCCAGAATGACTCACTCCTGCATTCTTAGCAAGATCATCTAACTTGGGAGACTCTGAAACGCTCTTAACTCCCATCTTCTCGAGCTCTTCGTGGATCCTTGGTTCTTCCTCAGATGGACTAACAACTTCTGAAACGTTTACGTCTTCCTGCTGTGTCCTAACGGGTTCCAGCTCTTTTACAATAGAACCCCCGCCTCCTGCTTGAGGCTGCTGGTTTTGAATTGGAGGCTGCTGCTGATCTTGTGTTTGACCACCTGGTGTCTGTGTCTTATTTGAGTCATCCATATGCTATAATGATACCACTAAAGTAAAAGCATGTCATCACCATCTCAAATCTCACCTCAAAATTCCTCCTGGCTCAGGACATTTACAATCGGATTTTCTATCATCTCTTTCGGCATCACAATCGCCATCATCGGATACTTTATCCTAACAACAAAGCAAAACCAACAAAAGCTTACGCCATCGCCTATACTTACCCAACCTTCCCCAACTCCTTCTGATAAGACTGAAAATTGGCCAATGTACCACAGCGATGAATTCGGATTTGAGGTAAACTATAGTCCTGCATATAGGATGACTGAGGTCTCTTCAAAAGATACGTATCCCGAAATGAATTACGAGTCACACATCTCAAGCTTCCAGAAGGGATTGCGTTTTGTAGGTCAAAATCAGCAGCTCTTTTGTTCTACTGTAGAAATTCTTATTTACAATAATGAAGGCGGGTCTCTAGATGAATGGCTACAGATACATTCTGAAGTTACCCGAGGTTTTGGCCGTAGCGATAAAGTTACTCAAAATGACGTACAGTTTTATAGCTATTCGTACCCTGCTGGAGATCTTGTTCCAGGAAATATGTATGTTGCCGCTAATGCTAAAGGCTATATTTTTCAGATAAATATTCTTGCAAACCTAAGCGGTTATGAGTCGGCTCAGGAATGCGGGAATATCCTCTCCACCTTCCGCTTCATCGATTAATCACAAACATCCGCGCCGGATTCGGCATATTCTTCTTTTGTCAGACCGCAACTAGGACATGTGTCCCCAACCGGGCCAACTGCTTCTTCTCCGCACCTTGGACACTGAAATCCTTCCTTCTCCGAAAGAAGCGAGTTCATAGTTGAGGAAATTGAATTGATAATATTGTTACTGCTTTTTGTGCTTCCGCAGCTGCCTGCAGCTTTTGGCGGTTCGCGCCTATAATCTCCCACTAGCTCTACAAGTCTTTGTGGAGATTTTTTATCAAAACCATTTGGCTCTCTTCTTAATTCAAGCACATAGTTTTCCAATGCAAAAAGATCTTCCATTGTCCGGGATGGATTATTTGCAAAATCACGAATTAAAGGTAGACTTTTTCTAATAACTAACTCAAATTTTTCTTGTTTCTCTCTGGAAAATCTAAAATCAAAAACCCTATTAACAACTGCATCCACATAACCCTCTTTTATATCTTCACCCAGTACTCTTGGACTGTCTAAAAATTCTTCAGCATGTTCTGCCTCTTTTTCCTCATTTGTCAGCATATAAAAAGCTTTATTAAATTGCTCTAGGGTTGGGTTTTCTACTCTTATGGCTGTCATTTGTATGCTTCTTTCAGTTGAATATCCTTGAAAAACCTTGCCAAAATAAACAAATCCGTAGTTGCCATAACCTTCTTCTTTTGGACCGGGAGGACTCATCCAAATAATACTGCTTTCTGATTCTGCGGCTTGCAATTGTCTATCCAAACTTTCAAATCCGTATTTTTCAGCTGCTTCTCGGATAAATGATTTTTTCTCTTTTTTTCGCAAATCTATTGCCTTCTGACAAAGATCAAACATAGATTCACTACCATGGGGGTCTCTCACTCTACCATCTTTATATCTGAATGAATAAGAATATTTTGGAACCTCAAGCCTATACTCTCCAAGATAAGAAACAACATCATCGACAATTGATTTTTTCGGAGTATTCTCGTGATATTCATTTCTAAATGCATCCGAATGTCTTAATTGCTGTCTTTCTAAAGTTTCAACACCCATAAAAAAACTCCTCTTTAGAACGCTAGGATTTTAACGTTCTCTCGAGGAGTGTTATAAGCTTAAATAACC
>MFNO01000009.1:394-25815 GCA_001782075.1 Candidatus Levybacteria bacterium RIFCSPHIGHO2_01_FULL_38_26 | reverse complement strand
CATTTGCACTCCAAGTATTCCCGCGCGGTTTCACAAAATATGATTCTGCCAGTGATGGCTGAGTGGGGGAGAAAAAAAGGAATAGATATCCTGTCAGTCTCTGACTGGACCCATCCCTTATGGCTTAGGGAGATAAGAGGACAGCTGGAAGAAGCTGCGGAAGGTTTATACAAACTTAAAGATCAAAACTCAAAGATCAAAAATGATAAAGAGCCATTTTTTTTGCTCTCAACAGAAATAGCCAGCATATATAAACAGGGAAACAAACTTCGAAGAATTCATAATTTGGTTTTTGTTCCAAGCTTTAAAACAGCAGAAAAAATCAACAAAGAACTTATGAGCCGGGGCTGCAACCTTATGTCCGACGGAAGACCGATAATAGGACTATCGTCTAGAGATTTATTGGAAGTAGTTTTGTCTATTGACCAGCAGTGCCTTCTTATTCCTTGTCATGTTTGGACGCCTCATTTTGGGATTTATGGTTCTGCCAGCGGTTTTGATTCGTTGGATGAAGCATTTAGAGATCTATCTTCAGACGTATACGGTGTAGAGACAGGTTTATCAAGTGATCCAGAAATGAATTGGCAGATTAGAGAGCTTAAAAATCGTTCCATTCTTTCTTTCTCGGATGCGCACAGTCCTGGGAAAATGGGGCGTGAGGCAACAGTTTTTGAGCTGGAAAAACCAAGTTACGAGAATATAAGGAGGGCAATCATTCGGTTTGGAAAAGACTCTCGTATTTTGTATACCATTGAATTCTATCCCGAGGAGGGGAAGTATCATTTCTCAGGGCACAGAAATTGCGCAGTTGCAAGGGGGCCTGAGGAAATTAAGAGAGACGGGAATATTTGCTCTAAATGTAAAAGACAGCTAACGGAGGGCGTTTTATACAGGGTCTCGCAATTGGGGGATAATTTATCTACCGAAAATCTTGATACAAAAATGAATTCAAATAACATAAAATGGTATGTGGATAAAACCAAAAATCATCCGCCATATGTAAAGATAGTCCCGCTTTTGGAAATTATTGCGGAGTCCTTGGGATTAACAGTGGGGAGCCAAAGAGTTAAGGCGAAGTTTGATGAACTTTGTCACGAATTTGGTTCCGAGATAGAAGTCCTTTTAAAAACTCCTATCGAATTGGTGCAAAAATCTGCAGGTGCAAAGATAAGCGAGGGCATAGAAAAGGTGCGTGAAGGATCTATTGTAATCGATCCTGGGTTTGACGGAGAGTACGGGAAGGTAAAGATTTGGAATCACAAAGAATCGGTAGTTAAAAGTAAAGAGGGTAAATCGGAAACGCAGATGGGGCTGGGGTTTTAGGTTATGTTTGAAAATCGTGAGCAGGCAGGAATGCTGCTTGCATTGGAAATTGAGAAGAGATTGAAAGAAAGAGATTTTGTTGTTGTGGCGGTCTTGCGGGGCGGGATAGTTTTGGGGAAAGTAATTGCTGACTATTTTGAAGCGCCTTTGGCACCTTTGGTGATCAGAAAAATAGGCGCGCCAATGGAAAAAGAACTGGCAATCGGAGCAGTAGGCCCTAAAAGAACAATTTATTGGGAAAAAGATTTACTAGAGCGTTTACGAGTTGACAATCGTTATAAACGAATTGGAGCAAAAGAGAAGACTTCCGAACTTGAAGAAATTGAAGGCAAAATAAAGGATAAAAAGATTATTGACTTTGCAGATAAAAAGACTATAGTTGTTGATGATGGCGTAGCAACAGGAACAACAGTTATTTGTGCACAAAAGTTTTTGAAAAAAGAAAAAGCAAAGTCAATCATACTTGCTGTTCCGGTAATAGCAGAGGATTCATTTGACAGCGTGAGCAAATATTTTGACAGAATAATAACTCTAAATAAAGTTCGTAATTTTTATGCTGTTGGGCAGTTCTACAAAGATTTTCCGCAGATATCTAATAAAGAAGTATTAAAAATTTTAAATTGATATGAAACTAATAGTTGGCTTGGGAAACCCTGGATCAAGATACGAGAAAACCCGTCATAATCTTGGCTTTATGGTGGTTGAGAAGTTTTTTAAAGACTTTGAGCTTGTCCAAAATACAAAATGGGTAAATGATGCAAGGTTTAGAAGCGATACGGCAGAGATTGTTTGGCAGCCAAAGCACGCAGACGCAGAAAAGGTTATTTTGACGAAGCCAAAAACCTACATGAACAATTCTGGTTTGGCAGCGAGTCTAATTAGCTCTTATTACAAAGTTCCAGCTTCGGATATTTGGATTATTCACGACGACATTGATCTTCCTCTTGGTTTTATGAAAATAAGATTTGGGGGAGGATCTGCGGGGCATAAAGGTATAGAGTCGGTAATGGAAAAACTTGGTACGGAAAAGTTTTGGCGATTTCGTCTTGGCATCGGGGCTCAAAAAGCAAAATGGAAAATGGAAAATGGAAAGTTGAGAGATACTGATGATTTTGTTTTGGGAGAATTCAGGGCGCCGGAGCGGGGAAAGATTAGGGAGCTTATAAAACGAGGCGCAAAAGCGATTGGGATGGGACTTGAAGAGGGATTGGACGCGGCGATGAATAGATTCAATACTAAGTAGTTGGTTTTCTGAAGTGGAGATTATAATAATCTTTTACGCTATTTGATATTTCTTCTTGCGCTTCTGCTGCGACGCCTGCGTCTTGAAGATCAATTAATAAAAGTTCATTAACATCTATTGCTTTGTCGGTTGAGTATCTTCCGTTTATTCCAAAGACGCGGTGTATCTTGATAAGCTCTTCTTTTGTAGGTTCTGACAGGCTTGAAAGATCAATAGATCTATTGCGCATTTCTAGCGGCAATTCTTTGTAGAAAACCGCACCAAAAGCTTCTCTTGCCACACTTTCCTCAGGCGTGCTGTTGTATCCATATAATTGGTTAACTATACCATGATGCCTTATTGTGTTATCAAGTGCCGTTGCCTTTTGAGGTCCTCCGTAAAAACGTCTGATCTGAGGAATAGTTTTGTAAATTCCATCATCAAGACCAAAGCGGTCTCTTGAAAACCTTTTATATATTTCTGGTTCAAGTTCATTTACTTTATTATCGACAAAGTCGATGAGCTCCTGCTCGCGCTCCATAGGTATGGGATATTGTTTTTTTTGTTGAAGACCTTCGACCAATCTTCCGTGAGGAGGAATAACAAGCAGTTCTAGATACTTTTGCAAGGAGCTTTTGATTCTAGCTTGCATGCCTTTTTGATAAGCAAAATTGCCCAGATTTGATTCTGGAAGGCTTAGGACATCCTTTACTGTTTGTATATTATAATTAGTAAATCTTTTAGTTATCTCAGAGCCTCTTTGAAGCAATAGAAGATCATTAAGTTTCTTGTCAAATATGGCCCCTGGCCGGTTGCGGCCATTTAGCTTCTCAGTATAAAGATCATAGCCCAAACTTCCTTCGGGAAAAATGCCCCTTGAAAGAATTATCCATCCTGGGCGGATGAGAGTCTCACCAGATTCTGGATTATGCTGTGATTTGCCTTCAGATTCAGACATAGTACACGCGTATTATACCACGAGTTATTGTATAATTGCCTTGTGCAGTCCATAAAACATGTCCTTAAACATTTTGATCCAATAAAAGATAAATATATCAGCCGCGAGTTTCAGTCCTACGGCATGCATCTTGCTGAAGAATTGGACGATTATAAACACAGGGGTTTGTACATCAAGCTAGCCAAAATAACGCATCGCTCTATTCTTGAAAAAGCATTTTCTTTTGCCATAGACAGTAATGCAAAAAATAAAGGAGCGCTTTTTATGTGGAAGCTTAAGCAATTAAAAGGAGAAAAGAAGGAGTATAAGAAATGACTTCAAACAAGATTATCGCGGGAGCTGTTTTTGTTTTGTCGATTGTTCTATCGGTTGGTTTTTTTGTATTTAATGATTTTTTCGCCGGCTCAAGATCTTTGGGATTGATTGGGATCTTTATCATAAATTTTGTTTCACACGCGTCTTTTTTTGTTTCAGGACCAGCATTTCTGACAGTTGTAGCAGGCGGAAATTTGTATCCTCCGATTTTGGTGGCTTTAGTTTCTTCTTTTGGGGCAACTCTTGGGGAAACTATCAGTTTTGCTTTTGGAGCTTCTGGCAGGCATCTAGCGAATCATAAGCTAAAAAACAAAAAATGGTTTTATATCTTAAGTATATACTTTAAAAAGTATGGAGACATTATCTTGTTTGTATTCGCGTTGGTGCCCAATCCATTGTTTGATGCAGTCGGGCTTGTTGCTGGTATTTTTGGGTATAATTTTTTTAAATATTTTCTGTTAGTCTTGGCGGGCAGATTTATAAGATACTTTCTTTTGGCAAGTTTTGGCGCAACACTATAACAATTGATCTATGAAAACAGCGCGTATTTTTATCTCAGGTTTTGTGCAGGGAGTTGGATTTAGATATTTTGTTAAAAAAAATGCCCAAGATTTAGGTTTGACCGGATGGGTGAGAAATACTCCTGATGGCAGAGTCGAGGCATTCCTTCAGGGGTCAGAAGTGGATATTGAAAAGATGATTAAGCTTTGCCGAAAAGGACCATTCTTGTCAGAAGTAAAAGATGTTGGAGCAAGTTGGGAGGATCAAAGAGAAGATCTCGAGGGATTTAAAATCTTGCAATATGGGTGAAATGAAAGAAAAGAAAGTATTATTGGTGGTAAGCGAGAGGGGATATACGTGGGATGAGGTAATATATCCTTATTTGGAGTTTCAAAAAAGACACTGGCAAGTGGTATTTGCAACGCCAACAGGTGGAATTCCTAATGTTGACCCCCTAAGCGTTGAGGTCAGGCTTTTTTGGAATTTGTTTGGCTTTGGGACCTCAAAAAAAGTTGCACCAAATTCAGAAAAAGGAAAAGAGATGCTGGCAATATTGAGAAAGCCGCTTGATTTGAGAAAGGCAAGGGCGGCAGACTATGATGCCATTTTTGTTGCAGGCGGGCACGGGGCATTGTTTGATCTGAATAAAAATATAGATCTTCACCGTTTGATCCTAGAATTCGACAACGCGAGAAAGCCGGTAGGACTTCTTTGCCATGCTTCTTCAGTACTTGCCTTCATGCAAAAAGACGGCAAGCCTTATTTGCATGACAGGAGAATTACCGGATTTCCTACTGCGTGGGAGCATTTTGTTCTTAAAACAGGCAGAGTTTATAAAGATTTTTTGCCTATGCCTATTTGGACGGGGAGAGAAATAGATAAGGCAGCAACGAGGCGATCGTGGTTTGACAGAATTATGGAAGTGCTAAATCCCTGGTATACGATTCAAGATAAAAATCTTATAACTGGAGTAGGTCCAAAAACAGGATCAAGACTCGCGCGCATTGTAGCAGAGTATAATTAATGTGGCAGCTTCTTATTAGTTAGCTTTTTAGTTATCCTTGTTCCTGAAAGATTTTATCGTGGAATTCCCAGAATTTTCCTTGTTCATTTGCGCACTCCGATGCTAAAGCAAACGGTTGAGCAAGCGGATGGAAGGGGAGAGGATAATGTCTGTAGTACATTACTACTTTTCCGGTGTCGATGTATTCACTTTTGATCTGAGGAAAAGTGCCTGTGAAAAATTGTCTACAGAATGGACATTCGAAATCTGAAAATTCAACTATGGTTACTTTTGCATTTTGGTCGCCAAGTGGCGGCAGAAGGCCATTATCAACAGAAACTTTTGGTTGATCTCCGCCAGGAGACTGTTCTTGAGCAAATGCTTGTTTTATAAAAATAGAATTGTCTTTAGAGTTATTTGATATGGCTAATTCTTGATCAATAATGGTTTTGAAGTTTTCGAAAGGCTGGGCTCCTACTATCATCGTGCCGTTAATAAAGAAGGTGGGAGTTCCGCTGACTCCCGCTGTTGCAGCATCTTGCAAATCTTTGTCAACATTGCTCTTGTGTTTTTCTGAGTCTAGGCAGCTATTGAAGTCATTTGTATTAAGTCCTAAGTCTTTTGCCCATTGTTTCATGTCTTCATTTGTTATAGTAGGTAGTTGATTTGGAGCTGTTTGAGCGGGGGAATCTTGATTAGGAGTATTGGACGATACTCCTTTTTCCAGATATGAAACTTTGGTAGATAAAGAACCTAAGAAAAATGCCGCGATAAGAAGGAATCCAAAAAGGATGGGCATGTAGAAGCTGCTTTTATTTCGCATGACTTTTATATACTACTAGGAGTTAATAGTACTTGTCAATAAGTATTACTCCTTGATATACTTAAAGCCAAATATGGATCAGGATAAAATTGATATTTCCAAACTTCCCAGGAAAGAAAGAAGAAGAATTCTAAGAGAACAAAAAAAACAAATGAATGCATCACAGCAAAAGAAAGGCATGGTTAAAAAATGGGGTGCTATAGCAGCAGTTTTAGCCTTGGTTGTCTTAGGAGGTTGGTGGTTTTATACAGAGGCTTCAAAACCAATGCCTGGAGTTGAAGTAGAGGATCAGGGCAGAGATCATGTCTCCAAAGAAGAATGGGAAAAATTCAAGTACAATTCAAACCCTCCAACATCTGGTCCCCATGATGTAGTATGGACAAAGCCTGGAGTTTATACCAAACCTCAGGGAGATGGACACTTGATACATAGCCTTGAACATGGATACATTGTCATTTCGCACAACTGTGAAATTAAAGAGCAAGAATCAATCCTTCAACAAGCTCAGGATAAAGATCAAAATGATCAAAACGAAGGAACGGAAAGCGCAGAGATAAATAAAGAATGTTTGGAGTTTGTAGAAAGTCTAAAAGAAAGAGTGAATAAGGATTCCTGGAAGCTTATTCTTGTTCCTCGGCCAAATATGGATACAGAATTTGCTTTGACTGCTTGGACAAGGATAGAAAAGTTTAACATAGAGGATGCAAATATGGACAGAGTAGAGAGCTTCATAAGCTCTTTGCGAAACGCCGGCCCCGAACAGACGATGGAGTAGCTCTCAGCTTTACTTTGCCTCGGAAACCATATAAAATGTAGTATTCTTTATGGATAATTTTCGGCTTTCAAGACTTTCCAATCTTTTGATTACCGCGTTTGAGAATGAGCACAAGCAGAGCCAAACTCAGAACGGGATAAATGTAAATCCTTTTGTTTCAGAAATCGCGACGTGGTATGAACGTCTTCGAAACGTGATGGATTACCGCGAAAAAGAAGTAGCAAGACGAGCGGCGATTGAACGGATCCTCAAAAGACGGCTTATTTTTGGCGGAGATGGAGAAAAGATAGCTGGACCTCTTATCAGAGAGCTTCTTTGGGCCCGATACTTTCCAGACAGCAGTATTACCGAAAATGAAGTTTCAAAAGTTGCGAAAATAATCGATCTTTACCTTGAGCTTCGCGAAGAGATTATAAACAAACGACTACACAATATCGATACAGACGGGCTTATCTACCAGCTTCTTTCTTCAAGGATAGAGATAATGCTTAATAAAAATAGAGACATTGACCGTATTTCAAATTTTATCTTCCATATTTTGAAGCAAAACATTATTATTACCGACGATAAGAAAGAGAACAAAGACATTCAGGTATTTATCGCAATACGGCGGACTTTTGCCAAAGACGACCGCGCATTTTTGTATTATCATTTATTCGATCAGTATTTTGGAGAATTGAATGACCATAATTTACCAAAGGTTGTCTCGAATTTCAGAGATGGATATCAAGAGGTTACCAGACAACTAAATTACAAACTAAAAGATAGAATTGCTTCTTATGTCAAAAAAGAACTCCCGCCGTTTTTGATTTTTGGGGATGTTATGCAAAGACAAAGAGGAGAAATAAGAAGCCTTATAAAGGATACTAAAAAATTTCAGGAGGTTATTTACAAGACTGCTGGAGTTCGTTATAGAACTATTAAGGACAAGGTGCAACGTGCGATTATTCGAGCAGTCATATTTATTCTTCTTACTAAGTTTGTTTTCGCGTTTTCTGTTGAGGCGGCATACGATAATTTGTTTTTGGGAAGGATCGCATGGGTTCCTATTGCTATTAATATTTTCGTTCCTCCGTTTCTTATGGTAATAGCAAGTTTGCTTATTAAAACTCCAGACAGGAGAAACACCAAAAGAATTTATGATAGGATTTTAAACATTCTTTCCCATGATGAGCCTACTCTAGGCAGGCCGTTGGTTTTAAGCCTAAGACCGGATAGAAGACACCCGATTCTTAATACGATATTTATGCTGCTTGGGTGGGTAGCGTTTGTTTTGAGTTTTGGATTTATTATTTTTATTCTCTCAAGGCTTGATTTTAGCATCGCAAGCACCGGGATATTTATATTTTTTATGGCAATGATCGCTTTTTTTACGTACAGAATTTCTCAAACTGCCAGAAGCTATACTGTTGAGGAAAAGCCGGGATTATTCGCTCCCATTTTTGATTTTTTCTTTATGCCTATTATAAGATTGGGGAGAGGGTTGACAGAAGGACTCTCGCAGTTAAATGTTTTTATATATATTTTTGATTATCTCATCGAAACGCCCTTCAAAGAAATCTTCCGCTTTCTGGAACAATGGTTTTTCTTCCTGCAGACTAAAAGGGAGGAGTTGGGGTAAAAGTTGAAACTTGCTAATTGACCTCAAAAGAGTTATGATCTCTTTGATATGACAATAAAGCGAAAATGGAAAGTTAATGTTCCAATTCTTGGTCTGGAATTTGATAGATCTAGAATTTTAAGGAAAGGACATACAGAAAAAGTTGTAGTTAATGGACTATACGGAGACGGTCGTGATAGAGCGGATACAAGATATCGTCTAAGAGTTTTATCGGATGATAAGATTTCAATGGAAGAGCTTGAAAAGCGAACAAGGAAAATTGTAGGATCTCAAGATTTTGTTCATTTTTTTAATGGCGAGGTTTCCAACTTTGAGGATTTACCAGATGCGCCATATATAAAAACTTACGAACAGGATGAGATAAATACGAGATTGCTTCATCATGGCTATGATGATAAGCTTTACACCTTAAACAGGGGGCCTTTAGTTGGGATAACAAGATCTGTTGGTGGCAAAAAGATTGAGATTGAATGGGAACCCACTCTACCTTCTCAAGCAAGAAAATAATTCGCGAAGCACATGCAAAATTGTATACTAATTTAGTAGTCTCGGAGTAGAAATTCTCCTGACTTTTTAAGGCTGTAAATCATCACAAATTCTGCCCCAGCGAAAATTGCGCGGGTTTTTAACCTCAAGCTCAGATTAATATTGTGATTGACAGAGAGAAGAGCGGTTTGGTATGCTGGACTAATTATGGCTGATACAACATTCACCGATGCTAATTTTGACCAGGACGTATTAAAGAGTCAAATGCCTGTTGTTGTTGATTTTTGGGCAGTATGGTGTGCGCCGTGTAGGATTGTTTCTCCGATCATAGAAGATCTTGCTAAAGAATATGAAGGAAAAGTAAAAGTTGGGAAGCTCAACGTTGATGAGAATCAAAATATGGCTTCTAAATATGGAATAATGAGTATCCCAACTGTTATGATTTTCAAAAAAGGCGAGCCTGTAAAAACAGTTATTGGAGCTCAGGGGAAGGATAAGTATAAGAAAGAGATTGAGGAAGTCTTGAGTTCATAATGTCATTCTGAACGAAGTGAAGAATCTAGATCCTTCGTTACACTCAGGATGACATTTTTTATATGTACGATGTTATTGTAATAGGCTCCGGCCCTGCAGGTTTGACAGCCGCTATTTACACCACGCGTGCAAACCTCAAAACGCTTGTTATAGCTGGCGTGAAGTGGGGCGGGCAGTTGATGTTGACAACTTTGGTTGAAAACTATCCCGGATTTCCTGAAGGCATTCAAGGACCGGATCTTATGATGGCAATGAGAAAACAGGCGGAGCATCATGGAGCAGAGATAGTTGATGCGGATTTCACCAGTGCGGATTTTTCCAAAAGACCGTTTAGCATTACAGCCGGGGATAAAACATATGAGGGGAAATCAGTAATTATCGCAACAGGCGCTGATACCAAATGGCTTGGGGTTCCCGGGGAGAAAGAAAAAATAGGACGAGGGGTTTCTTCTTGTGCCCCTTGCGACGCGCCATTTTTCAGAGAAAAAAATGTAGTCGTTGCTGGAGGAGGAGACAGCGCCATGGAAGAGGCTCTTGTTTTGACAAAGTTTGCAAATAGCGTGACTGTGATTCACAGACGCGATGAGTTTAAGGCAAGTAAAATCATGCTTGATCGAGCGCGTAAAAATCCAAAGATAAAGTTTGTAACAAATACGGAAATTGTGGAAGTGTTGGGACAAGACAAGGTAGAGAAGGTGAAGCTTAAAAATAACCAAACAAACGAAGTGACAGATTTGCCAGTTGATGGAGTATTTGTAGCCATAGGACATATGCCGAATACTTTGGTTTTCTCTGCCAAAGGCCCGCTTCGCAGCGAGGCGAGCGGATCTGCCTTTGGCCGAAAAGACATAGAGCTTGATGAACAAGGATTTATTAAAGTTCACGATCATACAAGAACAAATCAAGAAGGAGTATTTGTCGCAGGCGATGTTCATGATGCTAGATACAAACAAGCAGTAACTGCGGCCGGATTTGGCTGCATGGCAGCTCTGGAAGCTGAAAAGTGGCTTGAGAACCAATCATAATTTCTTCAAAATACTTTTTTTGATATCATGTCTTCATGTGGTTTTTCTATAGCCTTTCTTTTGCCCTACTGTCCTCTTTTGGTATATTCATAATCAAAAAACTAAGCAAAAAAATCGATTATCTTCCTCTTCTATACATTTTTCTGATTTTTAATATTCCTCTGACTTTTGTGCTTGTTTTATTTATAGGAGGTATTCCAAACACAACTTCCGATTTTTATATTTACATGGGACTCTCGGCTTTTTTGGACACAATTGCATTTGTCTTGGCATTTTTAGCAATCAGTAGATCTGATATATCTCTTCTTTCTCCGATTGCGGCTTTTAGTCCGGTTTTCACAACAATTATTGCGGCATTTACCTTAGGAGAAGTTCCTGATGAGAAAAAATTATTCGGCATTCTTATTGTAATTTTGGGTGTTTATCTTTTGAGCGTATCTCAAATAAAGAAAGGGATTCTAGTACCCTTTAAAGGTATTTTTACAAATAAGTCGGTTTTGTTTTTCTTGGTTTCTAATCTGATTTGGGCTATTACGCCGATTTTACAGAAAAAAGCTATTTTTGAGACAAATCCTCAAATTCCTTTGTTTGCCTCTTTGATAGGCATGTGTTTTGGTTTTGTATTCCTCACGCCTTTTGCCGCAAGAAGGGCTTTGGGATTTGCTAGGGAAGTAAAAAGCAATATGAAGTGGTTTTTGGCAAACGGTATAGGAACTGCCTTTGGGCAAGCCGCGGCTTTCACTGCTTTTTCTCTTGCATATTTAGGATATGTTACATCTGTTTTTAAGCTTTCAATTTTGTTTACTATAATCCTCGGAGGAGTTTTCCTCAAAGAAAAAAACATAAAAGAAAGACTTCTTGGCGCGGCAGTTATGGTTATAGGAACAATTTTACTTGCTCTTCCGTAATTTAACTTCACCGTGTCAGACGCGGCTTCACGAAAATACCAACGATCGGGTCGAAAAAACGATAGGCTGAATTTGAAGAGCAATACAGAGCATTGGTTGATCCTAATACAAAACTACAATTCTGATCTATTGACAGGCTGAATTAGCTTGTGGTAATATTGACACTGCAAGAGCGAATCGTTTTATGCAAAGAAATTATCATAAAGTAATAAATCACCCGTTGGGGCTTTTATTGTCTTCGTGAAACGATTCCTCTAGTTTGGCAGCAAGAAATTAAGTAGATAAAGCAAGCAAGTTTTTTTTGTGGATGACGAGGGAAGGGCCCGAAGTTTACCTGGTTGAACGCCTCGTTTGCAACGAGGAGGCAAGGGGTTCGATTCCCCTCGGGTCCACAATTTAAAATTAAAGATTTATGTTTTGGGGCAAGCCCCCTAGCAAGAGGGGGTTTACCTTAAAGCATAAATGAGTTGGCTCCTTGACAAGTGAAGAGAAGTAGAAAATTTTAAATAGTCTACTCATAACGTCGACAATGGATGCCTGGGAGATTTTGGCCGAGGAAGGACGCATATGGCGGCGATACTCGTCGGGTAAGTGTCATAAACTTTTGATCCGGCGGTTTCCGAATGGAGCAATCCCTCCGATTTTTCATCGGAGAACCAAGTATAAAAATATAACCGTAAGGTTGTATATAGTGTTTGGTGGGGCACGATGTGAACTGAAACATCTAAGTAACATCAGGAAGATAAATCAAAACGAGATTCCCTAAGTAGCGGCGAGCGAAACGGGAACAGCCTAAACGGTCGATTCGTCGACCGGGTTGTAGGGCAGGCGATATTTGATGAGTTGATCGTAGCAGAATGATCCGGAATGGTCATCCAAAGAGAGTGAAAGGCTCGTAAGCGAAACGAAAAACTCCAATAGTCTGTACCTAAGTACCATGGGGCACGATGAAACCCTGTGGGAATCTGGGACGTCCACGTTCCAAGGCTAAATACCAAAATCTACCGATAGTGAACTAGTACCGTGAGGGAAAGGTGAAAAGCACCCCGGGAGGGGAATGAAATAGACCTGAAATTGTCGACTAACAAGCAGAGAGAGCTTGTCGTAAGACAGGTGATCTCGTGCCTATTGAAGAATGAACCGGTGAGTTATCCTTATGTGCGTTAGCTTAATTCTGCATAGCAGAAGTAGGCGTAGTGAAAGCGATCCCTAATTGGGATATTTTAGTACATTTGGATAGACCCGAAACCGGGTGATCTAACCTTGAGCAGGGTGAACCCCGATGAAAATCGGGGGGAGGTCCGAACCCGTGGATGTAGCAATATCTTGGGATGACTTGAGGTTAGGGGCAATATGCCAATCGAACCCGGAGATAGCTGGTTCTCCCCGAAATATATTTAGGTATAGCGGTCGTCTCCACTTTCTAGGGGTAGAGCACTGAATTGCTACTGGCGGCGCAAGCCGTTGGAGCAAATCAAACTCCGAATACTAGGAAGTTACGGCGAACTAGTCAGACTGGTCGGGCTAAGCTGATCAGTCGAGAGGGAAACAACCCAGATTCTCATCTAAGGTCTCTAAATAAAAGCTAAGTTGCGAAGGAAGTCAAAGACCATAGACAACCAGGAGGTTGGCTTAGAAGCAGCCATCCTTTAAAGAAAGCGTAACAGCTCACTGGAGGATGGTAGTTGGCGCCGAAAATGTATCGAGGATTAAGCTTTTTACCGAAGATGGAAACCCGCCTTTGGCGGGTGGTAGGGGAGCGTTCTGCGTGCAGTGAAGCTGAATCGTGAGATTTGGTGGAAGGACGCAGAAGTGAGAATGCCGGTATGAGTAGCGAGAGTCCCGTGAGAAACGGGACCGCCGAAAACCCAAGGTTTCCTGTGCAATGTAAGTCAGCACAGGGTTAGTCGGTCCTAAGGGTGTTTCCTGTTTTTGGGATGTAACCCGATGGACAAGTCGTTGAAATTCGACTACAGGATATGCGTATTCCAAGGGGATGACGAAGGTGGAAGAGTCAAGTCTGCCGCAAGGCAGGTTCAAGCAGCAAGATAGGGTAAGCTGGAAAATCCGTTTATCTGATTAATCGAGCTGTGATGGAGAGTTTTCCGATTCATCGGAGGACAATTTGGTAGCTTTCAGCTTCCAAGAAAATTCTCATTGGGTCCGCCCGCAAGGGTGAGACAAATGCATATTTTACCGTACCGCAAACCGACACAGGTGGGTTGGTCGAGAAGACTAAGGCGATCGAGAGAAAGGTGATCAAGGAACTCGGCACAAAAGCTGGGCGTAACCTTTGGGAGATGCCCTGCCAGGTACTATACGGTACCTGGTTGCAACAAAAGAGTGCTTAGCGACTGTTTATCTAAAACACAGGTCCCTGCAAAACCGAAAGGTAAAGTATAGGGGCTGACGCCTGCCCAATGCTGGTAAGTCAATGATGGTGAGTGATGTCGCCGTAAGGCGACTGAGCTTGTTATCAAAGCTCCAGTGAATGGCAGCAGTAACTATAACTGTTCTAAGGTAGCGAAGTCCCTTGTCGGGCAAGTTCCGACCCGCACGAATGGCAGAACGACTGAGCAACTGTCTTGATCATCTACTCGGCGAAATTGAAATGGCTGTGAAGATGCGGCCTAGTTGTCCTTGGACAAAAAGACCCCAGGAGCTTTACTGTATCTTGGCATTTGAGAGTTTATTTTCCATGTTTAGCGTAGGTGGGAGCCCCGATTTAATCGGGGCGACGATGAAACACCACTCTTGAAAGTGAGCAATCATTACCCCTATGCCGCAAAAAAATCCGGCAGGGGAACAGTGCCTGGTGGGCAGTTTAACTGGGACGGTTGACTCCTATAGTGTAACGGAGTTGTACAAAGGTTGGCTACTCGCCGATGGAAATGGCGAGGATAGTGCAAAGGCATAAGCCAGCTTGATAGTGAGGCCTACAAGCCGAACTAGTGCGAAAGCAGGTCTTAGTGATCCTCCGATTGCGTAGTGGTACGCACGGAGCTTAACGGATAAAAGCTACCCTGGGGATAACAGGCTGATCGCTCCCAAGCGTCCATAGCGACGGGGCGGTTTGGCACCTTGAATAACATCGGGGCGCCTGCAGAGTAATCTGCAAGTCTGGTTATTCCAAACACATTTAGAGAGTGTGTTGGTTTTAGTAAATTGACTAGTCAAAATCGGTGAACACCAATATCCCGAACACATATTGGTCAATACCGAGGTGATGCAAAAAGAATGGTCCTAGCGATCCTTTTCTGCAGAACCGTATCGACTTCTATATTTAGTTAATATAAATATAGAGAGGAAAATTTTTGTTCATATAAAAAATATAATTTTCCTAAAAAGCTAGCCCCCGATATACATCGGGGTGAAGGTATAGTCAGAGCGCTTGGCAACAAGAGCGCGATGTCGGCTCATCCTATCCTGGGGGTGGAGAAGCTCCCAAGGGTCGGGCTGTTCGCCCGTTAAAAGGGTACGCGAGCTGGGTTCAGAACGTCGTAAGACAGTTCGGTCTCTATCCAGGACAACCATTGAGATTTGAGGAGATCCGATCCTAGTACGAGAGGACTGGATTGGGGGAATCCCTGGTGTGCCAGTTGTGGTCGAAACTTCGACCGCATTGCTGGGTAGCTATATTCCCAACGGATAACCGCTGAAAGCATCTAAGTGGGAAGCCGTCTCCAAGATTAGATCTCGTTCCGATGCAAATCGGGATAGACCCCAGGTAGACTACCTGGTTGATAGGCGGGCGGTGGAAGCACTGTGAGGTGTTAAGCTTACCCGTACTAATGGTCAAAAAGGTAGATTATTTAAATTTTGCTTCTCTTCGCTTTTTAGGGAGTCAAACAAAGTTGTTCCGGTGGTTTGAGCGAGCTGGTACTACCTGATACCATTCCGAACTCAGAAGTAAAACGGTTCAGCGCCTACGATACTGGGATTTATCCTGGGACAATAGGTCACTGCCGGGCTTTTTATGTTATAATTAGATATCTTAAATTTTAAGAAAGGTGGAAATGATGGGTGGCTACAATAAAATCAAAAATCAATAATAATACTTCTTATTCCGCTGGCGCAACTACAATGGCAGAGCTAATGAAGTCTGCCAGAGTCAGCTTTTCAACATACCACAAGGGCGACGAAGCGTCTGGGATTATTACTAAGCTAGATAAATCTGAAATTTTAGTCGACATTAATGCCAAGACAGAGGCGGTTGTCTTGGAGAAAGACAAAAAAATCTTAGGGAAGATATTAGCTTCAGTTAAACTCGGAGACAAAGTTTCGGTAAGGATTCTGAATCCGGAAGGGGAGATGGGTAATCCTGTTGTATCGATGCGTAAGTTTGTTGATGACATGGTTTGGGACAAGCTTTATAATCTAAAGAAGAACCAAGAAGTTTTAGATGCGACTGTTAACTCTGTTACAAAAGGGGGCTACTTAGTTACTGCTCTAGATGGGGTTTCGGGATTTTTGCCAAATTCTCATATCTCAAATTTGGAGAATCCAGGGGATTTGATTGGCAAAAAAATAAAAACGGTTGTTCTTGAAGCTAATCGGGAGCTTCGCAAAATTATATTTTCTCAAAAGCAAGTGTTAGGAATTGATGATTTTAAAAAATCTGTAAAAGGATTGAAAGAAGGGCAGGAGATTGAGGCTGTAATAACAAATATTGCCTCATTTGGCATATTCCTTTCTGTTTCCGTTGAAAAAAGAGTTGTGGAAGGATTTATTCACGCATCTGAGATTTCATGGGAGAATATAACCAATGTCCCCGAGGAGTTTAAAGTCGGGAGGAAATTAAAAGCTGTCGTTACAGGATTTGATGAGGAGTCAAGAAGAGTGCAATTATCAGTCAAGAGATTAACCCCTGATCCATTTGAGGAGAAGATAAAGGAATTTACTGAAGATAAAAAAATAAAAGCAAGCGTCACAAAAATTATTTCCTCTGGTATTCTTTTGGATTTAGGAGAGGGAATAATGGGTATAATTAAAAAAGAAAAAATACCTGCAAATATTACTTACAAGGAGGGTCAGGAAATTGAGGTGACCGTATCAGGTGTTGATAAGAAAAGACACAGAGTGGATGTCGCACCAGTCCTTCTTGAGAAACCGATTGGATATAGATAGAAATTGATTTAGAGACAACCTTAATGTCAGAATTATGTCACGCAAAATTGCTATTTAGGCTTATAATAATTCTTAGCAACCAACATGAGTATTAGAGAGGTTGAAAGTTCAATTTTGGACTTAAGATTGGAAGATGACATGCTTGAGACTCCAGGCATGTGTCGTTATGCCGCAGAAAGAATGTTGTATGTTGCAAACGAGTCCAATTTAGAGGAGCCGAGAGCAAATATCGAAATTTTAGTTTGGAGAAAGGCTTCTTCAACAGAGAAAGATATTCATTATGCGCTAAAAGCATCAAGTCCTGATGGAAAAATAATTTTTAATCCCAATCCTTCACCATTATTTCCGCAATATGTAGGTCCGGTTGAGAAAGCACCAGGATATATTCCTCAAATGACAGTTACTAAAGAAATATTATAAACAATTCTATTTTCCAATTTCTTATTTCTAAATTATACTAAAACAGCTATAATGTAGCTGGTGAAAAAATCAAGCACAGCATATGTTTGTCAGGAATGCGGGTACGAATCTCCCGAATGGTTGGGTAAATGTCCTGAGTGCGGGATGTGGAATTCTCTTCGTGAATTCAAAATTCCAGCCTCCGCCAAGACTTCAGCGGGCAAGCAAATCTCATCCGTTTCTCAAAAGCCCAGGAAACTTGGAGAGATTGGTTCTCATTCCGTAAATAGACTGTCAACCGGATTTTCGGAAATGGATGGAGTTTTGGGAGGGGGAATTGTAGCAGGATCAGTCATACTTTTGGCAGGAGATCCGGGAGTTGGCAAGTCGACGCTTTTATTACAGATAGCTTTAAATCTGAGTTTATCCAAGGTTCGCTCCTCCTTAAATTCTTCGGTTCTGTATATTTCCGGCGAGGAGTCGGGAGAGCAAATAAAGCTTAGAACAAGTAGAATTTACAAAAACCATAAGGATATTGAAAATGTCTATATTCTTTCTGCGACCAATACCGATCTTGTCCAAGAGGCTATTGAAGAGTACAAGCCAGGCTTGGTAATTGTGGATTCGATTCAAACAATGGAGTCTGAGAACGCAGGAGGTTTGTCGGGCAGCATTTCGCAGATACGCTACTGCGCCTCTCTATTTATTAAAATTGCTAAAACACAGAATATTCCCATCATTATTGTTGGCCATGTAACAAAAGAAGGAATGGTTGCAGGCCCTATGGTTTTGTCTCATATGGTTGATACAATCCTTTTTTTGGAAGGTGAAAAATCAAGCAGTATTAGAATATTGAGAAGTTTTAAGAATAGATTTGGTCCAGTTGATGAAGTCGGAATTTTTTCTATGGAGGCTGGTGGTATAGTGCAATCTAATTCTATCGAGCAACTTTTTTTAACAAAAAACTTACCAAAGAACGTTACAGGAAGTATTATTTCAGTTGCAATGGAAGGAAGCAGGGCTTTTTTAGTTGAAATACAAGGTTTGGTCGTCTCTTCAAAGATTCCGATACCGCGTCGAGTTTCTTCCGGAATTGATTACAAAAGGCTGGAGCTGATTTTGGCAGTCCTTCAGAAACACTGTAATATTCCGTTAAGCGGAATGGATGTTTTTGTGAATGTGGCAGGGGGATTAAAGATTTCAGACACAGCGGTTGACCTTGGTATTTGTCTTGCAATTTTTTCAAGTTTTAAGAATATTTCTTTATCGACCACTGTTGCAGTATCAGAGGTAGGTTTGCTTGGAGAGCTTAGGCCGGTACAATTTCTTGATAGACGAATTAAAGAAGCAAAGAAACTTGGATTTAAGAACGTTATCAGTCATAATACGTATAGGACGCTCAGTGAGGTGATAAGATCGCTGGGAAAAGGAGGGAATTATGGTTAAAAAGAACGTAGCTCCAAAAGTAAAGAGAGCAGAAAAGGAGAAAGGACTTCTTGTTAGGAATTTTCCTCCACGCCTGATCAAGGCTATGGCAGACGAAGTAGCGAAAATCGTTGTTGAACGTTTGCCAAAACTAATTCCGACTACTAAACAAAAAGGTCAAAAAATTCGCAAAAAATCTATACAAGACGGTGTTTTTTTAGACACCTCTGCGATTATCGATGGTAGAGTTTTTGATGTTATTAATTTAGGCTTGATATCTGGGGTTTTTGTGGTTTTGGAAAGTATACTTTTGGAGCTTAAGCATATTGCGGATTCAAAGGATGTTGTAAGAAGGGAAAGGGGTAGAAAAGGGTTGGAAATGCTGGAAAAACTCAAGAAAAACAGAAAGACAAAGGTTGTTATTCTTCAAAACAGCGAGAAGATGGAAGTTGACGAGGGGTTAATTCGCGAGGCAAAAATTTACAAGGGAAGGATAATCACATGTGATTACAATCTTGAGAAAGAGGCATCAATAAGCGGTGTCTTGGCTATAAACATAAACACTCTGGCAAACGTTTTAAAAGTGACAGCTGTACCAGGTGAGGCAATTCATATAAAAGTTCTTCACAGGGGAAAAGATTTGACTCAGGGCGTAGGCTATCTTGACGACGGGACAATGCTTGTTGTTGAACAGGGAAGCGAAGATCTAGGGAGAGATATTGATGTTATTGTCTCAAGAGTTATTCAAACTGCCGCGGGTCGTATTCTGTTTGCCAAGAAGATCTAATTTTATGAAGCTCAAAAGAGGTAAGAGTCCCTGCCCAAGACTCCTACCTCATTTCAACTCACAAAAAGACTTCTTAAAATATCAAAGTATATCAATCAAAACCGCAATTTTTAGCCTCCACTAGTTTTCTTGACATTTAATTTTTTTTTTGATACGAAATAATATGGCATTTAGTTTTTATTCCTGCCTGGAAGGCTAATTGCCAATTTCTTTTCAAGAGCATTGCTTATCGTACCTGAAATTATATAACTTGAGTAACGAAAGCGATGCTCTTTTTATTTTTTTATAAAAGTGCGACCTTTATTTCTAGTCCTTTTTTAGACAATTCTTTGAACTGCCCAGCTGCGAAGTTTTTTAAATCCTCCTGTTTGTAATCAGTAATCTTTTTTTTGCTGGTTCTAAATTTTAATCTTGTAAAGAAAAGTCGCATACGACATTATTTTACCACAGCTTGTCAAGTATTTCAAACCTATAGAATTTTAAAAGAAAAATTGGCAATAACCTAGAGTATTTGATTGATGGTTTAGATTGCTAAATCGGCATTTTTAAATTAAGAAAAAAAATGTGGATAACTTGGGGGAATTTTTTGAGTCGGAATTATCGTCTTGCAATAGGGGAAAATATAGATCGCAAAGAGGGGCGGTAATCATAATTAAATATTGAATTTACCCAGAGTTTAACAAGCGAGACAATGTGTTTTCTCAGGTCTTGAGGATAAGCGCTTGGATTGCTTCTTCGAGAGTAGAGATAATATTTTAGATTGGCAAATTTGCCATAAGGCAGCAGTTTTATAAAAACATCGCTGTAAATAAAGGGCTTTGAGGTTGCGTTGAATTTTAGTATGTCTTTGGGCAGGAGAGTTCTGTTTATAAGAACGGTCTCAAACTGGATGGAGATTCCATGAAGAGGGGATTGATATATAAAGCGGTTCTTGCAGGGAAAATCACTTTTTCTCAAAAGCTTGCCTCCTGTATCAATGAATTTACACTGGGAGCCAACTACTACGGTTTCTGGGTTTTTGACAAGATACTGGACCTGTCTTTTTATTCGATGAAGAGATGAAATATCAGATGGGTCCATAAACGCGATAAATTTTGACTTCGATTTTACTTTTTTAATCAGTCTGTTTAGCGTCACAGCGGTTCCATACTTTTTTACATTTTTGTACGCACGAACCTTCTTGTATTTTTTGGCAAAGGTTTTTAGGATTTTGAAAGAATTATCCTTGGAGCAGTCATCTACAGCAATTATCTCTATGTTTTTGTAGCTTTGTTTCAGAAGACTCCTGAGGGCTTCCGACAAGTATTCTTCGCAGTTGTGGACAGGGAGAATAATAGAAACTAGCATAAACTTTTCAGGCAGGAGCATTCAGAAGACTTTAAAAGAATAATTTTTTAAGTTTAGCACATGATACAAACTAAAGTCAAATTGTCTAAAAAATGTATCTTGTAGCTTAAGGAATTGTGGGTACAGTTATGGTTGTAATACCTACGTTGAAGAATGTAAGTACTACGTTAAAGATAAGGAAGACTAAGAATAAAATTACCAGACCTACAATTGCAGCAACAATTGTTCCTCTTGCGCTTTCGATTGCTGCTTTGTCTCCGCCTGAAAAAATCCATCTAACAGCTCCGAATATAAGATAAAAAAGAGCGATTATAATTGCAATGATAAATATAAAAGTTAATGCCGCTCCTATAATTCCGCCAATGTCTGTGGTTGAGGTAGTACAAAGACCCTGAAAGGGTGCCTGTACCTTGGCGCAGTCTATTAATTGGGCAAAAGCAGAAGGAGCAGACGCTAAGAATGCTAAGGCAACTGAGATTGGCGCGATTAGTTTCTTCATTAAATGTATCATATACAGATAGTTTTTCATTTGTCAATAGGGGAAAAATTGTTATATTATTGCAAGGCAGTGATTTCAAATAGGACACTTTTTTTGATAATAACTTTGCTGAGCTTCGCGGTTGCGGGCTTTCTTTTATTTGGGAAGATAGATCCAGATTCCTTCGCTTACCTTTATATAGGAAGAGGAGTTGTCGGCGGCCAGGATATGTTTGTGGATTTTGCAGATAACAAAGGTCCGGTACTATATGCGTTTTTCGCTCTCCTTTACTTTGTTTTTGGCAACAATTTTAACCTTGCTATTTTATTTGGAAATGCAATACTTGATGCTTTTGCTATTTATTTTCTTTTCAGACTGCTTAGTATATATGGATTTAAGATAAACAAGCTAAAAATATCCAACTTAGCGCTGATTCTTTTTTTTGTATTACTGTACAAAAGTTTTTCCATTAGTTACTTTCTGGGAGGATTGTATTCAGAACAACTGGGCATGATGTTTTTGGTGCTTTCTTTATGGAAATATGAAAAAAAGAATTATTTTATATCCGGTTTGTTATTTGGTCTTAGCATATTAACAAGAGTCTCTTTTTTATTATTTATTATTATTTTCCCGGCAATTTCTCTGATCAGGAAGTATAAAATTTCTTCTATCGCGTCTTTTGGATTAGGTTTGTCGATTTGTATTGCATCAACAGTAATATACTTTGCGCTCAGCGGATCACTGAATGATTTTATCTACAACAATATTTTCATTAACCTTCAATACTCAAGCGCAACTACTGACATAAGATGGCTCAGACTGGCTTTTATGTCTTTTATTGAGACAAGAATAATTTTCGTATTCTTGTACGTGACTATTCTTATAGTCATTGGGTTATTTTTATCAAAAGGCAAGGACAAGTCTCAACTTTTACTAATAACAATTATATACATAGCTTCTGTAGCCTCGACATTTCCCGGAGGAATATTCTATGCGCATCATTTTATACAATTTATGCTTATTACTTTTATTGTATTTTCTTTTTTTGCCAAGAAAGTGTTTTGGGGCTTGCCTATAGTTTTACTTTTTTGGTTTGTTATAGCAAATTATTTGGTTTATCTGGCAATGCCAAAGCAAACTTTTTCTAAATCTATCTCCGAGGTGGAAAGAGCGGAATATATCATGGTTGTTCCTTTTTATCCGCAGTTTAACTTTGTTTATAACAAAAAATCTCCTGACAGATACTTTCATGGATTTTACCTGTTTGATGTTTTTAATAAAAATTCAATCAAAGATATTGAGCGTCATAAGTTAATAAGTAAAGATAAATTGAAAAAAACAGTTTTTATGATGGTTGAATTCAACAGCGAGGATAAGCTATTAAATGCCGAGTATCTTCGTAAATTTGGCAAAGCCTTTAAGTTAACCAAGCAAAAAGTATATGATTATGAGAATGGTAAAATAGAAATATATTCATCTGATCTTTGAAGAACAAACGAAGCAGGACTAGAGCTGCGGGATGATAAGTGAACCCAGGTTTATTTTGAAGAATTGAAGCACGACATTGATAATTAGAAATATCAAGAGCATTAGAGTCAGTCCTATTATCGCTCCGATAATTTGGCTTCTTGCTCCTTCAACCATTGCCTTGTCTCCGCCTGAGGTTATCCACTTTAATCCTCCCCAGAGAAGATAAAAAAACGCAATAATTATCCCAAGAACAAGTAAAAAAGATATGAATGCTCCAAGGATTCCAGGAAAATCTGGAGCCTGGAAACAAAGCCCACTAAACATTGGATCTTGAGGACATATCGGGACAGGTGTTGGTGCCATAATTTTTTTTGATTAACTTTAGGATATATGTATTTTTAAGATTCGTCAAGACATCTACCTCTTGACAAGTTATTTTTTTTGTTGCACAGTATTTATATAATTAATTATAACGAAGTGAGCAATAATCAGATACCAAAACTTCTCTCCATCCAGCTCTATAACAATAGAGAAAAAAGGGTTTTCTTAAAAACCTGGCATTTCGTACAGCAGTTAGATAAGTTTACAAGACTGATGCTTATTACTTTTATCCTGTTTATTCTCACTACTCCATTTATCGTTGGTAATCTTCAGGTTTTTACTCCTCAGGCGCAAACTGTTGTCCCTACAGTTTCTTCCGTATCCTCTGGTAATTGGTCTAATCCTGCTGTATGGAGCAGCGGAATGGTTCCCACACTAGTGGATAATGTTGGTATTAACTCTGGTCATACTATAACTTATGATGTTTCCGATACCCGTGTTGCTGGCATTGGTATTAAAAGTTCAGGAAAGCTTGTCTTTGACCCAGCAAAAACTCTTCTATTAAGAAGCGACAAAAATATAGTAGTTGAAGGAGAGCTTGAAATGCAACCAAGTTCACCATCTATACATCACACCATTCGGTTTGAAAACATAGATGAGCTTAAGTTTGTAGGCGGGGGAATGAGTGTGCTTGATACAGACATTGGACTGTGGGTTACAGGAAGTGGTGTTCTTGATGCTGTAGGTTCCTCCAAGACTGCATGGACAAGACTTTCAGGCGGGGTAAATGCTGGCGCTACTACTATTACTTTACAAGTATCTCCGGCAGGCTGGAATGTTGGAGATGAGATATCCATAGTTCCAAACGAACCTGCTAGCGTTGGAAATGCTTCATGGAATGGATTTGAGCTGCGTAATATTACAGCGATCTCTGGAAGCACAATAACACTAAGCAGTCCTCTTTCTCGAAACCATCCTGTTGCCACAGACCCGAAAAGCGGAAGAACCTTTACCGCGGAAGTGTTGAACTTAACGCGCAACGTGCATATTGAGGGAACGGGTAACGGCGCCGCAAAGCCCGACAACAACGGCCGCGCCCATGTGATTTTCCTGGGAGCCAACTCTCCCCAGTCTATAAAATATGCGGAGTTTAAACTGTTGGGGCCGCGGCGCTATACCGGGGAAGGTAGCTTGACCGCGGGCGTGCTTGGACGCTACTCTCTGCATTTTCACCATTCAGGCGACGGCGTGCGTGGGTCTGTAGTTGAAGGAACCGTAGTGCGAGACGCGGGCGGGCATGCGTATGTTCCCCACGCCTCCCACGGCATTACCTTTCTCAACACCATTGCCTACAACACTTTTGACGAAACTTACTGGTGGGACCCGCCTCCCCAAGACCCGGTACGGGGGATAAATACGTCCAATCCCATAAACGACAGTGATGACATTTTGTATGATCACGCAGTGGCGGCTCTTGTGAAATTTGATCCTGAATACCGAGGAACTCGGCTTTCGGGTTTTTGGCTGGGTCCAGGCCTGCGAAACGCTGTCCGTCATTCAGTGGCGATAGGCATACAAGGAGGAAACGTTGGCAGTTCAGATTCCAGCGGGTTTCACTGGCCGGAAGCCGGTTCAAGCCGTACCGAATGTTGCTCGGGCGTTTGGGAATTCAACCAGGGCAACATAAGCCACAATAACAAAAACCATGGTATCTTTACCTGGCAGAATACTTCGAATCTTCACATTATTCAGGATTTTGTCGGCTATCATAATACGGGCAGCCTTATAGACCACGGAGCGTATGTAAACAGCTACCGGTATCTCGATATTATTGGTTTTGGTAATCGGCATGCTCTGCAGTTGCACTCTGCGGCCAGAGAGGTTCACTTTCGCACTGATGGTTACAGCCAGTCTTTCGAAAGATTTTATACAACTGGCTCCGTCATATTCCAGAACCATAACGCGCTTACTCCAATTCCCACCTTATTGAAAGACTGTATATTTACAGGGGTTATTATTAACGACGCCTCCACTGCCACCTCTAGCAAGAAAAATCCCACAATAGCTGATTTTGTAAACTGCACCAAACCCAACGGCCAAAGTATAGAACCCTCGGATTTTACTCTGCAAACTGAGGCCCCCGGCCTGAATATCCGAGTGCAGCGGCCCGACAATACCGCTTACCATCTTACAAACGGAAAAGTTGTTACCAACATATCACCCTTTTATGTAATCGGTGCAACTCCAACTCCTACGCCGCCTCAGCCAGATCCAACTGCGTCTTTTACTGCAAACCCTGTCTCTATAACCAAGGGACAAAGCTCGACTCTTTCCTGGTCTTCTACCAATGCGACAACCTGTTCTGGAGTAAACTTCTCAACAGGAGGAGCAACCTCAGGTTCTGTAAATGTTTCACCAACCCAAACTACCACATTTGACCTTACGTGTTCCAACACCACAAAGTCGGTTTTAAAATCCGTAACCGTTATAGTTTCTTTACCTGATCCTACTGCTGATTTATCTTCAAGCGCTAGTTTTATAACTTCTGGTCAGTCGGTTACCTTAACGTGGAC
>MFNO01000009.1:0-383 GCA_001782075.1 Candidatus Levybacteria bacterium RIFCSPHIGHO2_01_FULL_38_26 | reverse complement strand
TGGACGTCTTCCAACGCAGTGCAGTGTAGTGGAACAAACTTCTCAACAGGCGGGGCAACACAAGGAAGCGTAATTGTTTCTCCTATAAATACGACTACTTATACTTTGAATTGTATTCAGCCTGGAGCCAGCTCAAGTGACCCAACGAAAACTGCTTCAGATTCCGTTGATGTAATAGTCTTATTCTCTGGGTCCACGCCAACACCAACACCCTTTCCTCCAACACCAACACCAACTCCAACGCCAGCTGTTGGTCCTACATCTTCTCCAACTCCAACTCGCACTCCAACACCTACACCTCTTCCTTCACCCACTCCCACCAGGACTCCCACTCCAATCCCTCCAACTCCAACTCATACTCCAACACCAACACCCAATCCTCT
>MFNO01000008.1 GCA_001782075.1 Candidatus Levybacteria bacterium RIFCSPHIGHO2_01_FULL_38_26 | reverse complement strand
TTGGAGTATGAGTTGGAGTTGGAGGGATTGGAGTGGGAGTCCTGGTGGGAGTGGGTGAAGGAAGAGGTGTTGGTGTTGGAGTGCGAGTTGGAGTTGGAGAAGATGTAGGACCAACAACAGGAGTTGGTGTAGGCGTACGAGTTGGAGTAGAGGTTGGGGGGATGGGGGTTGGGGTAAGAGTTGGAGAAGTCCCTTGAAATAAATCTAGTATCTCTGATGCTGAAAGCGCGCGGTTATATACTCGTACATCGTCGACTCTTCCGTTAAAGGGACTGGTGATCCCGTTTCCGATTTGAAGAACATTCGCGGAGGTATCATTTATGGTTCCGGTCTTGTTCGTGGGAGTGCCAATTTCTGTTCCGTTAATAAATATTTTCATTTGGGACCCATTGTACACACCAACAAAGTGGTACCAGGTATTGTTTTGCCAGGCGAAGGTTGCGTTGTGGTTGGTGCCTCCTGTTGAAGTCTGCAGAAATAACCTTGCGGTTGTCCCGTTAACAACCCGAAGTTCATATAATTCTTTGCTCAAGACTCTTCCGCCCGTACTCATGCTATCCCCGTTGAGCCAAAGGGAGAGCGTAATGGCGCTTCCGGTAATATTTAAAGAGGTACTGTTTGGTATCCGCACTTCGTCGTTTGTTCCGTCAAAGTCAATCGCGCCTCCCAACCTGCCGTTTACCCATACTGGTCCGTTCTGCAGCGTGCCGGTGTTGTTATTCCCTGAGGAATCCGTTGCCGTAGTTCCTGAACCCTCGTCGAACTTCCAGTGGGCAACAGGATTTGAAGAGGGAGGTGGCGGTGTGGGGGTGGCTGTGGGTGAAGGGAGTGGAGTGGGCGATGTCCCTCCCGCAAGCGCAGCCGTTCTCATGCGTACTACTTTGTTCGTCCCTGAAAAGTCGGTATAGTACATGCGCCACAGCCCGGCCGCCTGGTCAAGAAATACTACCGGATCAATATGGTTGCCGGTTGGCCACTGCACCAAAGGCGAAGAGTACGACGTAAGGGAACTAATATTAGATGAACGTGCCTTGATAGGACCAGACCAGTCGCTGCCCGAAACCTCAAAACTGTGCACGGTGCCGTCCGCGTGCGCTACCACCGAAACCCATTCGTCTTTGGTAAAGTTGTCCAGCACCGTTCCCCGGTTCTGCAATGTTGTCGGCGTGTTGCCCGACATAAGTAAAATGCGGTCTCCATGGTCGGTAAGCCACAGGTTCCATTGGTTGTTTACGTACAAAACAGCAGTAGGCCAAAGTTCAGCCCCGGATCCTCCTGTTACATGGCCCTGGTCGGCAAAGTCCAGTCCGTTGGTAGAAGTGGCGAGACGCACGGCCACATCTACGCCGGTGGAGCTCACCGGAGTTAAAGCGCCGTAAAACATTACGAAATTTCCGTTTGCGTCTAAGGTAACAGTGGGGTTGTTCGCGCCCGATTCCTCGGCATTGCTATGGGAAGGGTTGGGATTCCATGTAAGAATGGGATTGCCCGCGTATTTGGTAAAGTTTACGCCGTCGGTGCTGGTGGCCACTCCAATGGCACGGTGGGCCGGGCCGCTGTCTGATCGAGGACCATTGGAACCCGCGTAGTACAAATAGTACACGCCGTTTTTCTTTACCATGGAGTCCGCGCGGAACCCGTGGGAGGCGACATAATCGTCCCACGATCCGTTGGCCCCACCCTGCAGCACGATACCTTGCTCTGTCCAGGCAGAAGGCGCTGGCACGGCTGGTGCTGTGGGAGTCGGAGTCGGCGGCGGGGGCGTTGTACCTCCTCCGCTCTTTCCATATATAGTAATTACTCCGGAGGCAGGAATTGTTGTGGTAAGAGTTTGGCCTGCGGAAATGGTTTGGTCGGCTAAATCAATATCGTATTGCGTGGAAGTGGTGTACTTTATGCCATACGTTCCGGCCGGCAAATTTTGTATGGCAAAGCTGCCGCTGCCAGACACTTTGGTTACCACCACGTACTTTCCGTCGGCATTAATAAACGCCAAAGGATCGAAACTGTTGTTGGTTGTGGAAGTCCCAATGCGCACCGCCCCTTCGCGGATAAACTTAAAGTACTGGCGCAGGAATTTTGTGCGGGAGCCGATGTTTACGGTTGGGTTTCCCGCGGTTCCTCCGATGGTGTAGTACTGGGCGCCGTTGTCTGAAGTGGGAAATGCCAACACAAACTGGTTCCACCTGCTGTTATTGCCTACTTTCAGGTCTTCGTGCAGTATGTTGTAGTCTGCTCCTATCCACTCTGACATGTAAGCTCCAATGTTGTGGGTCTTTGCCCTGGCGGCTATGCCCTGCAGGCTTGACAGAGAGTAACTACCATAGCGGTGGTAGGAGATTGAGTCAAAGTATTTCTGCACATTGGCGGCGCCCAGCACGCCAAGTATGCCGTCAAAGTAACCGGGGGCGTTATCCATGTCGGTGGTGCCCGGGGCTATGATCTTGGGGGTAAAGCCGTTGGCTTCCAGTTTTGCAATGGTAGCCTGTATTGCGTTGCCCAAACGCGTGCCGTTGTTGTAAAAGGAAGTGTTGTCTGGCTCCAACAGGACTTCCCAAGTGGTGGGTACAAGGCCGTATTTGTTTCGAAGGTGCAAGCTGGCGGCAAGTATGAACTCGGCGTATTCCTGGGCGTCTGTGTGGTGGTACTGCAGACCACCCGGACAACCGGAACCCGTAATTTGCTTGTCAAAGGCAATATATAGCAGGTTTAGGTGGAATTTCTCTCCATTGGCTTCCACACGCTGTTTCATGGGAAGGATAAGTTGTTCTATGGTAATGTCCTGTTCGTCGAACTGGAAACCTGCCATGTTTATGCTGTTGGGGTCTGCGTTGTCGTTTACCGTAGAATAGCGAAAGCAGCGGTTTTCGGCGTTGGTAATGGTGCCTGCCTTGAACTCGGCATCAAAGTCGCGGGTATTTTCCTTGCCGCTTGGGAAGCTCAAGATCATGCTGTTAATCCCCAGGTCGTTGACTGCCTGGTCGAGCAAAGTGTTTTTGTACAAAGGCCAGTCGGGAAACCAATGCTCATCATGCGCCGCCTGCTCTCCCGCAACCCAGCCGGTGATGGTTTGGAACGTGGTGGAAGAATCCAGCGTAATGGTGGCCGCGGTTTGCGCTTTGGGATTGAATACCTGAAGGTTTCCTACAATAAATGGCGTAGTTAGAATAAAGAGGATAAAAGTGATAAGCATCAGTCTTGTAAAACTGTCTAATCTTTTGAAGAAATTCCAAGTTTTTAAGAAAAATCTTTTTTCTCTATTGTTGTAGAGCTGGATTGAGAGGAGTTTTGGCATATTTTTACTACTCACTGTTTACAAGCATCTTATACTAATAATGTTATATACAGGTAAAATTGTCAAGGGGAAATTAGACTCCTACATAAATTTCCACTTTATTTTTATATACCCTTAGTACGCCTTTGTTTATTTTGATTTCCTCTTTGTCTATGTTGTCTTTGTGAATTATTATTTTATCTCGGATCAGGGAAATGAAATTCTGATGTTCGGGCAGAATATCAAAAAAACCTCTGTCATTATAAGAGGAAACCGCTTTGACGGTACCATCGAACAACAGCCTTTGCTTGTTTCTGATGGCTAAAGATATATTATGATGCATAATAATTCATTAATTGAGCCAATTCTATTTAATATCAGAAATGCTTCCTATATACATAAATTTTTCTTCAGAAATGTTATCCAGTTCGCCAGAAAGTATCGAATTGACATCCTCAACCACTGTTGCCCTAGGAACAAAAATGCCTTTTCTTCCTGTTTGAGCCTCTGCTACAAAAAAACTTTGTGTCATAAAGTTGGTTAATTTTTTTGCTCTTTCGTAAATAACCCTGTCTTCAGGTGATAGCTCTGATTCTCCAACGAGGGACACGATCCTATCTAAAGAAGCAGCTTGTTTTAGCAGATTTTGCGCGTTAAGCACTACTTGGTAATGGAAATCTCCTACTGTTTGTGAATTAAGACTTGAGCTTGTTGAAGAGAGTAGATTGACAGCTGGCATAAAGCCTTCTTGGTATCTTGTTCTTGAAAGTACTATGGTAGAGTCTAAATATGGGAAAACAGCTTGCACGCCTTGGTCTAGAATATCGTCGTTTGGAACGTAGATCGCCTCAAAGGTGGAAATATTGGCGTATTCATTTGAGGTTAGTCTTTCATGGAAACTAGCCATTTCAGATGTAAGAGTAGCTTGATATCCATCTTCTGATGGAATTGTGTTCATAAGGATTGAAAGTTCATTTCCAGCCTGGGCAAATCTAAAAATATTATCAACAAAAAACAGAACGTTTTTTTTGAGGTTATCCCGGAAGTACTCAGCAAGAGTTATAGCTACAAAAGATGTTAAAAATCGTTTACTTGGGTTTTCTCCCATAGTCCCTAAGACTAAAGCAACGTAGGGGAGGACTCCCTTTTCCTTTAGCGCTTCATAGAGTTCTTGTCCCTCTCTGACTCTTTCGCCAACTCCCGCGAAAACCGACACGCTCTCATTGGACTGCGCCGCAATTACATTATGAATAATTTCTGTAACAAGAAGGGTTTTCCCAACTCCAGCTCCTCCAAAAATGCCAATTTTTCCACCCTTCACAATGGGAGAGAAGATATCCAGAGCCTTAATTCCAGTCTCTAAGATTTCATCCTGGTATACGAGGGTACTAAGGTCTGGAGAGTTTCTATAGATCGGCAGAATGTCTTTTGTTTTTTTTATTTCACCCAATCCGTCTAGAGGGTTGCCAAATATATCAATTACTCTTCCCAAAAGATTTTGTCCGACAGCAATCGTTAGCGGTTTTTTGGTGTTAACAACTTTCAATCCTCGAGAAATTTGACTATTTGAGGATAAATTTAGACAGAAAAACCTATCGTTGTCTTTGGACGAGAATACTTCCATCTTTATGCTTGGGTCGTTCTCCAAGAGTAATAAATCGTGAATATTTGGTTGGTTAGTTTTAAACTCAACCTCTACTATTTGTCCATTTACCCCGATTATTTTTCCAATATCATTGTTCATGTGAGATTATTTTGCAGTCCACATCCGCATACTGCTGAATGTTTGGTTTTGTTTTTTATTTAGCTCCTCGTGTTTTATGATCTGATGCTTACGATTAAGTTTTTTTAGCTTATCTTCAATGCTTTCTGATGTTTCTTCCAAGGCAACCATTCTTGAAGAAAACTTGGCAAGGAGAGACTCAAAAACTATTTGTTCAAAGATAGTCTGGATAATCTCTTTTTCAAAATACTCCATAACTGTTTCGAGGGATGGTTCAAAAACGTATTTAAATTGATCTGATTCTGTATTTTGCCAAGGCAAAATATCTCCCGAGACGCTTGTTGCTATGGGTATTGAGGTAACAACATTTTGAAACTGTTCGTAGAAAACAATAATTTTTTCGTATTGGATCAAGTATGGAATTATATTTTTAACACCAGTCTGATCCATTCTGTTGTCTGACAATTCAAAAAAATAATATGGTTTTTTTGGGAAATCCTGCTGAAATAATTTAACACCCAGCCTTCCTGATATCGCGACATGAGTTTGGTTTTCCTCCGGAGAACTACGCCAGGCTTTCTTTAGCTCCTTGGCAAAGGCATCAAAAGTTCTCTGTACGATTTCACCATAAAGTCCTGTATTTGTAGATAGCAGTACGAAAAGAGTTTTTCCATTGTGTTTTGTAAATCTTGCCAGGTCTCGATTTTTTATTCCCTTTTTTTTCATAATTATTCTAACATCTCCTTTGTAGGAAGACTTCACCTGCTGAAAAATGCTATTGATGCCAAATAGAAAATCTCGGGAAGCGAGAACAGAATTTCTAATCCTCTGCATTCGCGAAGACGCGATTTCCTCATAGGCCTGAGCTAGGTTCTTAAAAGCCTTAGAGAATTCTATATCGTCAAGTATTTGTTTTTTACCTACCATATGACGTTACTGAATCATGAATTATGAATTATGAATCATGGGATTTTGTTTTCTTACCATAATTCTTGATTCATGCTTCTTGATTCATCTCTTGATTGTATCCCAACAGTTCTTCCTTCTTCTCCCTAATAACTCCCAGCAGGCTGTTAAAAGATGTGGCGCTATTTATGGTTTCATCAATCTTTTTGCGAAAATCATCATTATCTTTGTATAACTTAATGATGTTTTCTATATCTTCGCGCTTCTTAAAAGTTAGCACGGTGGGGCTTTTCTGAACTATACTTATCCATAGAAGACAGAAAAGAAACATCTGTATGTTGATAGGCATTATGCTTGTTGGTGTTTGCTGAAAAAATTTAATTATCTCTTGTCCTACGGAAATTGTTGTTCTTACAGTTTCATTTAGCTCGGCTCCGAAATGCGCGAAGGTTTGCATTTTTTCAAAAAGCGTTAGAAAGCTTAGTATCTCTCTGGTAATTTGGCGCTCGACCGCGGATTGCGTCTGTTTACCCACTCTTGTTACGGATAGAAACGGATTTACCGATGGTCTTCTGCCTTGGGCAAAAAGATTAGAATCAAAGTATAGATGACCGTCTGTCATAGACATTAGGTTTGTCTGGATATATCCGGATAATTCTCCTTCCATTGTTTCGGCAACAGGAAGACAGGTGATTGCCTTTTCACCTTTAGGGGTGATGAAGTTTCCGGCTCGCTCGAGTAGGCTGGCGTGGGCGTAGAATATGTCTCCTGGATATGAATTTCGTCCTGGAAATCTTTTACCAAGAAGAGCAATCTCACGATAGAATTTAGCGTGAGTTGATAAGTCATCCAAAACAAGAAGTACGTCAAAACCTTGGTCACGGAAAAATTCGCTAATTGTCATGGCGGAGTATGGAGTAAGGTAAATCATCCCGACAGGATCTTCTGATCCTGTTCCGACAATTACCACGCGATTAAGAATTTTAAATTTTGCGAAAAGCTCCTTAAGTTTTTTGATATCGATTTTTCTTTTTCCGATCGAAGCATATACACAAATATTGCCCATATTTGCCTGAGTTAGCACAGTTTGAATAAGAAAGTCTGTTTTACCTACTTTTCGGTCTCCGATTACAAGTTGTTTTTGTCCGTACCCAAGAGGGAGTATTAAGTCTACAACCGGAGCGCCTGTTGAGAGGTGTCTTTTTATGGTTTTTCTTGTTGTGATTCCTGTAGGGTTTGTTGTTATTGGTTTTTCTAACTTTGTTTTAAGCGCGATATCTCCTTCGAGGTTATTTCCAAGAGGGTCTATGATTTTTCCCAAGAGCTCCGGGCCTACAGGAATTTTTAGGAATTCGTTGGTTCGCACCATCTTTGTCCCGGACGTTAAGCCGTTTTTCGAAAACAAAAGAATTTCTATGCTGTCTTGGTTTATAGACAGAGTTTCTCCGAGTGTTCCGTTTTCAAAAAGAACAAGTTCTCCTGGTTTAACTCCAGGCAGTCCATTGCCGGAAACGATGGCACTTGTTATTTGCTCAACGTAGCCTATCTCGCCGATTGATTCGAGGTAATAGTTAAAATCTTTCATAAATCTCTTCTTTTCTTCTCTCAAACAACTCGTCGAGCTTTTTTTTGAGACTCATGTCCTCATATTTTCCCTCATATTCTATTATCGCTGCTCCTAGGATTGATTTCTCTACAGATATATCTAAAATATGACCGATACCAAGATTCTGAGATACCCAGGTGAAAATTAGATCGATGGATTTATTAGAGGGCTCAAAGGCAATAGTAATTTTAATAGTTTTAAGCTTTCTCAACTCTTCCTTAACGCCCTCTAAGTAATCATTGATCATCGATTGGTTTTTTGTATCAATACTATTCTTCTCTGAGGCCTCTCTTATCATTCGCGCGTTATGAGCGCTAATTTGATTTAGATAAGATTCAAAATTATTTTCGGTTTTAAATAGACTTTCAATAAGAATATCTATTTCAGAGCCAAATTCCCTTGCTTGGTCAACGGTTTTAATAGATCCCAAGATATCAGAATACATCATTTTACAGTTTTCCTTCCTCCTTCGCTTTGGTGAGAGCATCGATCACCAATTGTTCGTGATCCTTCATTGGCAAAGACTTGCCAATGATATCTTTTGATACATTTTGAATAAGATTATAAATATCGTCTTGTATCTTTTTTAATTTTTCAGCTTTGTAATTTTCAAGCTCCTTTTGAGCACTTTGGTAATCTTCTTGAATTTTTTGCTCAACGATTTTTTCAGACGCGAAAGTTTCCTTTTTGAGAGCTTTCTTGAAATCTTCAAGCTCGCTCCGTGTATTATTTTCTATATCTTTTGATATACTTATAATATATTTTGTATTATTTTCTTTAAGTTCAGACAGTACTTTTTTATATGCCATAAGGAACTCTTCAGATATAGATTCTAGATTTTTCGCGGAGTTAGCGGATGCTACTTTAAGTTCTTCTTCGAACGAATTTTTTAGAGCTTCACTTGAGAAAGTGATATCTTTTATTATTTGGATAGATTTATTGCGCGCTTCTTCTATAATCTGATTAGTTTTTTTACGTGTCTCATCCTCAATTTCTGACTCTTTTTTTTGCCATGTCAAACGTGTCTGCTGCAGATCCTTGAATTTCTCAAGGGTTCTTGCATAAGATACAACAATAACTCCAAGCACCGAGGCCAGAACTATGGTTGCTATAATCAAATCGAAAAATACAATAGGATCTATCGACATATAACTTTTATAATAATTATAATATCAAAATAAGATAAGCTATTCCAAATCCAACTCCCATAATAGCCAGCGTTAGCAAAAGGTTGAAGATAATGTCAAGCTGGATCAACCGACTTGCAAGAGGATTCCTGCCCATAGCTTCGACTCCGCTTCTGGCGACTCTCCCAAAATATATGAATCCCAAGAGGAACGAGATTATTCCTATAATCGCCGCCAGGACATAACGAAAAGAGGAGAGGGGAGAGAGATTGTACACGCCGCCTGCGTCTCTTAGAAGCTGAACTAGGTTTCCTCTAAGTCCCAAAAAAGAGCTTGTAAATTGGGGATTAACAGAAATCAAGATTGTCCCGATCTCATTTGAGTCTACTTCTGAATAGCTCTCAAGGGATGTGCCAAGAATGAATCCGTTTATAGTAGCTTTTTGCGCGACGCCTGGAATTTCAGAGGAGGTAACAAAGTCATTAACAGAAATAGCGCCGTTGATAGTAGATACTCGTACGTATGCTTTACCTGATGTGATGACAGGTTTTGTGTCTGTCAAATTTATATTTTCTATATAAACGCTTGGGTCTTCTGTAATTACGCCAAAAATAGTAGGGTCATATGGTGTACTGGTGAGTATATAGCCCTCACCAGAGGAAGAAATAATGTTTCCGTCAACGGCATCTTCATCGGTAATTGGGATGGAGATGGCAACACCTGAGGGCTTTCCCTGACCGTTTGTAGGAAGAGAGAATAGGATCAGCAGCGCAAAAACAGAGGCTACAAGAGTTAAGTGTTTCATAGAAATAAACTCAAAACTTTATATACTAGTTTTATGCTTTGAGCTTTAGGCTAAACTATTAATCCAGTGTATGTCGCATTTGGAGCATTTGTCAAGAAGAATAACAGCTACAAGAGGTTTATCGGATTATTAATCGGACTGCTAGATCTTGGTGTTTTTATAACACATCACAATCTTATCAAACTAAAATTTAGGCGATAGGTCAAAAATTATACGATAATTGAAGCTAGGTATATAATTTATGATAAGAATAAGATAAGATCAAGTACCTCTTGACAACAACTATCTATATATGTAGTAATAGAATATAGGTAAAATTGTACCTGAAATTAGACAATAATTGACCCTTGTCCAAGTTTATGAATCATACTCTGCCCGATAATTCAGCTCTCCTTACGATTCAACAAGCAGCAAATATCTTGGGTGTATCAACCAAGACTCTGAGGCGTTGGGATGCGGCTGGTCGTTTCGTACCAAAAAGGACTTCTGGGAATCAGCGAAGATACTCAAGAGACCAGGTGGAGGAGTATAGAAAAAAAAGAGAGACGCCCTTTGGAATTCCTTTAGCCTTGAGCGCGGACCACCTGAAAGGAGCCTCTTCGCCACTTCGTCAAGGCTTCGAGGGGCAGGCGGTACACCTTTCAGTTGATGTCACCGCAGGCCCACTTAGTGGTCATTCTGGGGAGGTCGACGCTTCGACCGACTCCAGAATCTCCCCACTTCACGATGAAGGAGATTCTGGGCAAGCTCGCCTCGCTGGAGCTTCGGCGAAGCGGGCCAGAATGACGTTGGGACGGCCGAGTTTCTTGAAGGTAAGTTTGCTTGCCTTCTGTATTTGTATTTTGATTGGCCTTTCTACTCTTTTTTTGCTTCAGAAGATGGGCAGGGAGGATGTGGTAGTAGCTGTGAAGGAGTACATTTATCCTAATGTCATTCTGAGTGCAGCGAAGAATCTCATAAATCCAACGTCGCGACAAGTCGGGACTCAGGATGACATAGGCCGAGGGCAAGTATTGCAGGCCGCAACCACAGACAACAGTCTATTTTTCAATGTCAATATTCCAAGCAGGTTCGCGGAAAACACAGAATTCTTAAGAGGCATAAGCGCAGTTGAAATCGCAACGCTTAGCGGAGGAATTATCACCAACAATGCAGATGTCAATGCAGGAACAGGAATCCTAACAGCATCAAATGTGATTTATTCTGTTGCGGCAGGCACAGGGATAACTATTACCACAGGCCAGGCTCCGACAATAACCAATTCTGATCTTGGATCGGCTCAAAATATCTTCAAGACAATAAAAGTAGGAGGCGATTCCTTCTCAACCGGATCAAACAGTGACACACTAGAACTTGCCGCAGGAAGCAATATTACTCTTTCCACAGACACGTCCAACAAAAAGGTTACTATCACCGGTGCTTCGCCTACTTCCGGTGGCTGGACGGACGATGGGACAACAGTCAGGCTTACAACCTCCACAGACAGCGTTGGCATTGGGACAACATCTCCCTCGACCAAGCTTCATGTTGTAGGAAATGTTACTTTTAGCGGAACTACATCTCTTAACGGCGTGACTTACACTTGGCCATCGGCTGACGGGTCGGCTGATTATCTGCTTACAACCGATGGTTCGGGAACTCTTTCATGGGTAGCGTCTGCTGGAACTATTAATTTCTGGCAGAGAAATTCAGGAGCTTTGTCGCCATTTAATATAACAGACGATATCTTACTGGGCGCAACCAGTACAACCTCGGCTAAATTTGGACTTATTAATATAGCCGGTGGCACTCCGACAGCCACCATTTCTGCCAATTCCGGGAATAACGCAACCTATCTTACTGGAGCAGGGAGCTTGCAAACAACAAATAGACAAACCTTAACGCTTGGTGGAAGTACAACAGGTCTTGTTCAGGTAGCCAATACGTCTGGATCTGTTTTTAGCACTTTTGATACAGTAAATAGCAGATTGGGTATTGGAACAGCTAGCCCGACAGATCTTTTGACATTGCGTTCAGACTCGGCAGGCGCCACGGCAGATGTTCTTCGGTTGGAGAATTTAGGTACAGCGACAGCTGATACAGCATTAGGTATCAATTTTTATGCCAACCGAACAACAAGCGGTTCGACAAACTTTGCTGCCATCGATGCGAGCATCATAAGCATTGATGCCACCAACTACGCGGGAAAGTTTGATTTCCTTGTTGCTCAAAATGGCAGTCTTAGTACAATAGCAACGTTTGGGAATCCAAATATCGAATTTAATGCTCCAATCGCGGTTACTACAGGGGGGGATGTGGGGATTGATTATGATCTGCAGTTCCTAAATACCGGTATGTCAAACATCACATCAGAAGGTCCTCTTTCAATTCTGGCAGGAGACGCAAATCACGCGGAAAATTTAACCCTTGGCACTCAAGGAACAGGGGATGTGATCATTGATATTAATGATTCAGTTGCGGCTGGAGGATTGAAAGTTTTGGGAAGCTCGGGATATGTCTTCAACGTGAATCCGGCGGGAAAAGTTGGTATAGGCGCCACATCTCCTCTGGCGAGTT
>MFNO01000007.1 GCA_001782075.1 Candidatus Levybacteria bacterium RIFCSPHIGHO2_01_FULL_38_26 | reverse complement strand
GAATTAAGACTGCTTAATCCAGCATAAACCTAATGTAAATGAAAAAATCAATTGCCCCTGCTGAAGAGTTAAAAAATAATGATCAAACAAGCCCAGGATAAGAATAGAAGAAAGAATAATGATTAATGATGAAGAATTAATGAAGTAAAGATTTTTTTGAAGTTTTGAATTTTGAGTCGTATTTTTGATTCTTTGATAGGTTTTAAAAATAAACCAAATAAAAAATGCCAAACCCACAATTCCCGTCTGAGCTGCTACAAGAAAATATATGTTGTGAACTGGCTGCAAATCAGTAAAATAATTATTTATCCTTTGATAGTAGGGAAGTTGATCCAGATAATTATTTATTCCTACTCCAAAAATGGGATTTTCTTTTATCATGAAAACAGAGCTTTTAATCAGCTCTTGCCTAATGGTTACTGATTCATCAGTAAGCTTAAGATCTGTAAATCTAGAATGAAGAGGAGAGAGAAATAAAACAGATGCAACTAATACCAATGTCAGAATTTTTAATTTGAAGTTTGAAATTTTCATTGAATTTTTATTTATTAAATTTTTATATTTCATTTTAAATTTTAAATTGAAAACTGAAAATTGAATAAACCATAAGCCTACTATTAACATCCACAAAACTATTGCAATTCTGCTCATAGTTAGAAAAAGCGCAATTGTACCAAATGTTAATGATCCAAGAAAAAGAATCTTTATTAACTTTGATTTTTGTTCTCCTGTCCTGAGTTTTGTCGAAGGATTGAATTTTGATATTATCATCGTCATAACGACGATAAGGTATCCTGCCAGTACATTGGGGTGGGGGAATGTACCATATGGTCTTAAAAATAACTCTCCGCCTATGGAAGCATTTGCTATACCTGGAGTTTGTCCGTTAAATGTCCTCTCTCCAAAAAAATAGAAAATTCCGTCAACAGAACTTTGCTGCAGATATTGGACGGTTGCCAAAAAAGATTCAAAGATTAGTCCAACAGAAAGTAAAATCAAAACAATATTAATTTTTATTTTTTTAATATTGATAGCAGTATAAAAACCTAAAAAAATAAGCTCCACAAGTTTTAATAAACCATACCAACCGGCAGCTTGATTTTTGGAAAAGAGAATGCCAAGGATTAGAAATACTACCAGCGCTGAAAAAACCATGAATTTTGAATCATGAATTATAACTTCTTTTTTCTTGCTTCTGATTTTATTTATTAACCAAAAAACAAAAAGAAGAAAAATTAATATGTCTGTCAAGTATAAAGCGGGGGACAGGTAGTCTATTCTTATTCCAGCTATATAGGAAAAATCTGGCCAAAAATGTCGGCCAAATTGGGTGGGGAGAAATAGTATTAGAAGATAAAATATTATATTAGAAATTCGAATATCGAACTTCATTATTTAGGACTGATAACCAAAACTCTTTCCCTGCCTTCGCCCTGAGACTCTGAGGATACTTCTTTGTCATCCTGGAGCATAAGATGTATAACTCTTCTTTCCCAAGACTTAAGCTCCGGAAGGACAATCTCCTGTTTTTGACTGACAACTTTTTCTTTGGTTGTCAGGGCTAAATTTCTCAGCCAATCCATCCGCTTTTTTTTGTATTCTCCAACTTCTATAGAGACTCGAATAAATCTTCCAACTTTTTTTGCAATACAAAGAGATAATATTAATTGGAGCGATTCAAGAGTATCACCATGATAACCAATAACAAGCCCGCTGTCTTTGGTATCTAAAACTACATCTATTCCTTCCTCCTTGCCTATGACCTCAAAAGTCCCATCAATGCCAAGCATTCCTAAAAGCTCTGAGATTACCTTGTCTATAATTTTTTCTTCTTTTTTATCCATTTATTTTGCTTAACCAAGACCGCAGTCCCCCGGGTCCTGATATCCTATGCTGCTGTATAATACCAAAAATCGTAAAGGTATTCCAATAAAGGGAAAGCGCTATTGGAAAAGTGTAAGAGAAAAACCCAATCATAATTGGAAATATATAAAGGGATTGCTGCTGGAATGCTGTCGCAAAATCATCCTTCTTTTCCACTTTTGGAGCAGGGGATTTTTTTGTATCCTTATGCGGCATCATCATTTTGGATTGGATGAATTGAAAAAAACCAGTCGCAAAAGGAATTAAAAATATTGCGACGCCAACGCTTGAAAGAAGAGTAGAAGGATTTTGTCCAAGGGGTAGTCCAAAAAAGGTGGCATCCCAAGCTTTATCTATTTTAAGAAAGTCAAAATAAACAATTCTATTAACTTCCGACACCACAGAGTTTGAACTTAACGCGGAAAATTTCTGAAGAACTAAATAAAGAGCCCATATTACCGGTATCTGAATTAATATAGGCAAACATCCTGCCGCAGGGTTTACACCATGCTCTTTATAAAGCCTCATGGTTTCACTTTGAATCCTCTTGGCATCCCCTTTATGCCTTTCTTTGACTTTGGACAAATGGGGGCTTAGCTCCTGCATTTTTTTTGCCGCTTTTATCTGAGTCGACATTAGGGGATACATGGCAAAACGAATTATTATCGTCAAGATCACAATTGAAAACCCCAGGGTGTAGGGAATACTAAAAAACAAAAGAGCATTGTAAACCCCAATCAATATGTTGGCAATTGGATTAATAAGAATAACGTCAAAAAATCCCATATTATAAATTCAAAACCCTCTCTATCTCTTTGCAAAGCTGGGTTCTCTTTGCAAAAGCTGTATTTTTCTTTACAGTAATAATCATATCATAGCCCTGTTTTAATCCACCGTATAATTCCATCAGGCAAGAATAAACAAGTCTCCTTACTCTATTTCTGACAACAGATCTCTTATCAACCTTTTTGGAAACAACGGTCGAAAATCTATTAAAAAGAAGTCCGTTTTCCTTGATTTTTACTGTAAAAAGCGGGGATGCACCCAAACGACTTTTTCCAAACCTAGTCCCTTTTGGAACACGGTGTTTTCTTTTAAACATTAATTTTTTTTCGTCTTTTGGCAATTCTTCTTTTAATAATCTTTTTGCTTGAGTGCTTCTTTGTTCTTTTTAAAAATCCGTGTTTTCTTTTTCTTTTTAATTTTTTAAGTTTTACAAATTTTTCCATATATAAACATGAGATCCTTCGGTCTGCCGACCCTCAGGATGAGTGCGGGAACTTTCTCCCTTGCTCAATTATACATTAAAGGTTTGCTAAAAAAAAGATACAGTTTTATGCATATTATCCTCTTGACAAAAAGTTATCCACACAACTACACTGCTTTGTATGAATAACGATTATGAATTATTGTGGAAAAGGATTTTAGGAGAAATAGAAACAGAAGTATCAAAGGGAAGTTTTTTTACCCTTTTTAAAACAACTCGTTTATTATCAATTGAAAACAGCATGGTCACCATTGCCGCCCCCTCAACGATGATTATAGATCTCATCCAAAAAAAATTCTATCAGGTAATCAAAAAAGTTGTAGATAAATATACAGGCTTTGACACAAAAATAATTTTTGTTCCTAAAACCATTGACATTGGAACAAAAAACAACAACATTAAAACTCCTCTTTTTGAAGACGTTGTTGACAAACCGGTTCAAGTCGGTCATCTTCCAAGAGTAAGGGCTGACTACACATTTCAAACATTGGCAGTTTCTTCCAGCAATCAGCTTGCATATGTCGCGGCAACGGCTGTTGCTAAAAAACCTGGACAATCTTACAATCCGCTCTTTATTTATGGCCCTGTGGGTGTTGGAAAAACCCACCTCTCCCAAGCGATAGCCAACGAAATATACAAAAAAACACCATCTAAAAAAATTATTTACATAACAAGCGAGGAATTTACAAACGAGGTGGTTGAAGCAATAAGAAACGGGGATACTTCGCGAATGAAAAATAAGTTTAGAAACGTGAATTTTCTCGCAATTGATGACGTTCAATTTTTTGCGGGAAAAGAAAGGGTTCAGGAAGAACTTTTTCACACATTTAATATACTCATTGATAGGGGAGCTCAGATAATTCTTTCCTCTGATAGACCGCCTTCTGAGATAAGAAAAATTGAAAAAAGGCTTTCATCCAGATTTGCCGGTGGATTAATTGTGGATATTGAGCCCCCAGACTTTGAGCTAAGAGCTGCTATAATTCTTATTAAGGCAAAAAAATATAATATTGACCTTCCCATTGAGGTTGCCAAAAAAATCGCGGAAAAATCCCAAGACGCAAGACAACTAGAGGGATATCTTCTAAGAATAATTACAGAAGCAAAAACAAAAAATTCCCAAATTACAGACAATCTTATATATAGTTCTTTAAATAATTATCAGGATGAAAAAAAAATTTTTCATCCTGATGAAATTATAAAAACAGTGTGTAATTTTTATAATATTAAACCAACACAGATAAAAGGTCCAAAAAGAAACGCTTCTCTTGTTCGGGCTCGTCAAATAACAATGTTTTTATTAAAAAAAGAGCTTAATTTAAGCCTGGCCGAAATAGGAAATGTTTTAGGAGGAAGAGATCATACAACCGTGATGCATGGGTTGGGGAAAATAGAAAAGTTAACGTCTATAGAATCTTTTTCAACAGAATTAAAAAACCTAACAACTCATCTAAAAAATTATTAACTTTATAAACACGTTTTTTCAACATTTTATCAACATTCTTAAGAGGCTCATCCCTTGCTTTTTTCCACTTTTCCATATACACTACTACAACTACAAATATAATATTTAAAGATGAGAACATCTCTTTTATCTGAAAAGCTTCAGGAAAAACTTCAACTCGTAAACCATGCTATCTCAAATAAAAACCAACTTCCTATTCTGCTTAATTTTTTAATAAAAGCTCAAAAAGGTAGTTTAACCATAAGCGCTACAGATCTTGAAATAGGAATAAAAGTAGAAATACCAGCAAATACAGAAGAGAATGGAGAAACAACAGTGCCGGCAAAAACATTTTTAGAACTGATAAACACTATTCCTGCAGGAAAAATTATTCTGGGTACAAAGAAAGAAGGACTAGAACTATTGGGAGAGAAAATAAAAACTATTTTTCAGACAGTCTCTTCTGATGAGTTCCCAAAATTATATGAAGAAAGAGGAGGGGAGGCGTTGACAATAAGCAAAAACATTATAAAAAAAGACCTGCCAAAAATCGTTTTTGCCACAAGTCAGGACTTAACCAGACCAGCTCTTTCTGGAGTTTTGATAAGAAATGATCCCCAGAAGGATGAGGGGTTGTTAATGGTTGCCACAGATGGTTACAGACTGTCTATTAAAAAATACAACTCTTCTGGAAAAGATAAAATAAAAGAGAGCATCTCGGTTATAATCCCAGGAAAGGTTTTAAGAGAACTTATTCTAATAAACAAAGGCAATGATGAGATAAAAACTTATGTTTCAAAAGAAATTAATCAGGTTGTATTTTTTCAAAACGACACAACCTTGGTGGGAAGGCTTATAGAAGGTGAGTTTCCTGCTTTTGAAAAAATAATTCCGCAAGGTTTTTCTGTCAAAACAATATTTGACAAAGAAGACTTAGAAAGAGCTGTTAAAGCATGTTATATTTTTGCCAGGAACGCGGCCAATATTGTCAAGCTTTCTATTCAAAAAGATAAAATGATAGCCTCAGCCAGTACGCCTTCTCTTGGACAGAATACTATTGAGATAGAAGCCAAAACGACTGGGGAGGAAAATGAAATAGCATTTAACTGTCGATATCTTTTAGACTTTCTTTCAAACATAGGAGAGGAGACTTTGTCCTTTGAGATGACGGGACCTCTTAATCCCGGAGTTTTTAAGATATCTGGAGACGATTCGTTCCTTCACCTAATAATGCCAATACGAATTCAAGAAGAGACTTAGTGTTTCTAATTATGGTGCGGGGATTGGCGTCACAGGATTACCCAGAAGGTCTATTGTACCAGTCGGATCGGTTACACTAGGGGCAAGACTGGTTTTTCCATCAGGGTCGTTTATATCAGCTATTAGAGAGGTTCCATCAGTGAAGAATATTTGCACACGTCCTAGTAGTCCAGAGCGGTTGAAGCCCTGAATCCGCTTCAGTTTTCCGTTAACCAATATTATATCACCTACATCGTAGATAAATCCCACAGATGCGGCAGTTATAGGGTTGACGATTGTAAGAGCAGGGTTTACTGGAGGAGGAGTTGGTCCAAGGCTTGGAGGTAGCGTAGTGCTTACAATAGCGGAAGGTATGGTAATTATTACTTAATTATTACTTGTCCATGCCCTAGTCTTACCCCTCGCTGGCTAGTGGTGGGACCAATAAAGACAGTTGGGTCAGAGGTTACCCAGTTTGAACCACCTCCACCGGCCGCCGATCCCACATTAGCGCCACTGCCACGAGCGCAGTTGTCGGAACTGCCACCTCCTCCGCCTCCAAAATATCCACCACCCCCACCACCACCGGCTATCCCACTTTGACTAGTGCCGGCGGTGGAAAGAGGAGCTGCGTCACCACCCTTACCTCCGATGCCCAGAGATCCTTGTTGCCCATCACCCCCCGGAGGGGTTGCTTTGTTGGAAGCAGAGCCACCAGCTCCGCCGGCAGAATCAGTTCCACCCATGCCTCCTTGCGGCAGTTCTCCTGGGGCGCCGGTACTGCACCAAAAGGAGACATATCCATCTTCACCATCTTCGCCCTTAGTTGCTCCTCCGCCTCCGCCAAAAGATTCTAGACCAACGAGGTTTGCTATACCAGCGCCGCCTCCGCCGCCGGCAATCGCGACACGATTGGAAAAAGCTGTGCCGCCTATACGAATGTCTGAAGCGCCACCGCCTCCAAAACCCCATACTCCGACAACTCCTCCGCCGCCATCGCCGCCGCCATTCCAGCCGCCGAGTTTGAAATCTGCCGCATCATTACCATCCGGTGTGCCTCCTACATAAATCCACAGTGTGCTTCCTGGAATAACGGCAAGTTTTGTTTTTACATATCCTCCATTGCCTCCCTCTCCGATGACGGCCCAAGCTCCTTCCGCGCCCCATAATTCCGCTTCTATTTCAGTTACTCCCGGTGGAACAGTCCATGTCTGCGGAGCGCCTGTAAAGAAAAAAACACCACTAGGCGGCGAGGCGCCCATGTCGCAGCTATTTACCCCAAGTGGAGATCCAACGTAACCAGGTCCACCTGTGGCGCAATCATATAGCCGGTTTAACGATGGATTAGCGGGTGAATATTGAATGCAAAAAACCTTATCTCCGCCGCAGGAGCCGTACAAAATTATATCGCATTCGTTCGTAGATGGATCCCTATTGCAGGATAGAGATCTGGCAGAATCCGTGCATTTATCAAGACAGACTGCTGATACCGGAATTCCTTCTGTATTAGTATATAAGTCAGACATTGCCTGAGCGCACTCATTGCCATCGGTTACCGTAACCACGCCGCTTGAATCAACGCATTCAACAGTGGCCACTGGTTTGCCTCCGCTAATGCCTCCTGCGAGAAGAATAATAAGAATAACAAAAAAAGCAGCTACAATTATAATACCCAGGACAATTCCAATAACAGCGAGGCTGTATGGGTTGGCTATAAGCGGTGCCGCTCTGGCTGCCAAAAGTATTCCTCTTATGCCCATTACCACTCCTCTGCCAGCCTGACCAACAGCGCTTCCTGTCGCCCTTCCAATGCCAAGAATCGACCTTTCAACTGTTCTTTGAATAGGTTTGCCAATTTTAGCTTCAATACTGGGTCTATTTTTTTTAAGCAGATTATAAATGTCGCGGCCCGTAACTGATCTTCTTTTTCTATCTTCTTCTTGTTTTTCTGGCTGAAGCGGCGCCAAAGCAGTATGCCCAGTTTTTGTATATGCGCTTGCTTTTTTAGGGTATTTTTCCTCGAAGTGGTCAGAAGCGCGTTTTTGGATAAGCTGATTATCTATTGGAGAACCAATCAGCTCTTCTCTTGCTTTTGCATGCTCAGCAGCAGTTTTTCTTAAATTTGCAACTGTCGGGTCTTGTTGGGGGTTGTCATAAACCCTTTCTTTTTCTTTGTCATATCTTTCTATTCTCTCGCGAAACTTTGGATTTTCTCTGAATATTTTTTGGGCTTCGCCTTTTAACGCAGGAGCATTTTCGTTGTCCAGTGATCCATATAGATAATCTATCCCTTCTTTGCTTGTGAAGTCTTTACCGGGATTATTTTCAAGCCATTTTCTTTTGAGGTCATTTTCAATTTTTTGATAATCCTTGTCTTCCTCCATGATTTTGGGAGAGTTTTCGTATTCAGATTCCAAAATAGGGGAGTGATGAACATTTGGCGGGATTTTTGACCGATCCACCCTGCCTGTGCTTTTCATTTGATAATCTTCGTACTCTTGCCTTGAAAGGTTGTAGGCGTCTTGGACTCCCTTGCCATCTAGTATATCTTTCAGCGCTTCGTTATTTATCTCCGGGTGTTTGGCTGCCCATCTGTGAAGTTCTTCTTCGGTTTCAAAAGAAAAAGCCTCTGGATATTTTCTGACAAACTCCTGCCATTTGCGGGCTAAAAAATCTGCTTCCCTTGGCCGTTCTTTTATAAGCGGAATAAATTTTTTTAGTCGAGCATCCATATTTAAGTGTTGCCAATTTTTTGCTCATTTATAAATGGCGGCGCGGCAGGGGAGGGCGTTTCTGATTTATTTGGAGCCTCTTGTCTAAGCGCTGGCGCCTTGTCAAAGCTTGCTGAGCTCTGCGAGCCAGCAGCATTTGCCTTTTCCCGCATTTGCGCGAGTTCCTGAGGGTTTGAGGTTATAACAGTGTGTTCAAATGGCGCGCTAACAACTCTCATCGTGACATGATTTAGTCCGGCAAAGAACAGCCCTTCTCCCACAGCAGCTGACAGCAGAAATTCTTTTTCCCCAGGCGTTAGGTAGAAAACTTTAACTATGGTATCTATCTCACTGGTGCTTTGTTTTAGAAGCATTTGGATAGAAGAGTTAGATAAAACCGCTTTTCCATAGTCAGTTGAAAGGAAGTCTTGAGCATCTTGAGTGGCGGTCGTTACAGCCAAGTAGTACTTACGGGCTCTTTTGGCGATTCCATAAACAAAAGATGCAGAATCCTGGTAGCTCATAAGATACCAGCTTTCGTCTATCACAAGCAGTCTTTTTTTAAGATTTTTTTTAATTTTAGTCCAAACAAAATCAAGGATTATATGCATGGCTATTGGTCTTAGTTGATCCTCAAGCGTTTTGATTGAAAACACAGTAAAGGGATTTTTTATGTCAAAATTAGATTGCTGATTAAATATTCCGGAAAGACTTCCCTTGATGAACCTTTCGAGACGAAGAGCAAGGTCAGCGGCTATTGGATCTTCCATTCCAAGAAGAGATTTATAAAGGTCTTCCATTATTGGCGGGGGCTTGGTTTGGGTTGAAGGGTCGGTAGTTATTCCTTTTTGCCTGTATGTTTCAACCAGCGCTCTGTCAAGTATCGCATCGTGTCCGCTGTCAAGCTCTCCCAATACAATCCTAAGCAGAGCGTGAAGAGAAAGAATTTTAAGTCCCAGTTCGTTTTCCCCCTCTTCGTAAAGCCCAGACAAATCAAAAGGATTTATTTTCACAGGAGAAGATGGCGTGAAAGATACATATTCTCCCCCCATGCTTTTTGCCATGGCTTCATATTCTCCCTCGGGGTCAATTATTATTACTTCAGCTCCGAACATAAACTGTCGCATAGTCTCAAGTTTTATGAGGTATGATTTTCCAGCTCCTGATTTTCCCAAAACGACCTCGTTTGCGTTTTCTAAAGAAAACCTGTCGAAAACTATAAGAGATCCATTTTGCTGATTAATTCCATACATGATTCCTTTGTCTTGGGTGAGGGTAGCCGACGTGAAGGGGAACATCGAGGCAAGTGAAGTCGTGTCCATGTTGCGGGTTAGAAAAAGCTTGTCTTGTCCCATGGGAATTGTTGATTTAAATGCCTCTTCCATTTGCAGCGTTGCTGTTTTGGGCAACACAAGCAGCGAGGACAGAGTAGTTCCTAGTCTTTTAGAAACATCTTGCAGATCGTTTAGGCTATCGGCGACAATGCTAATATACATGCTGAACTGAAAGAAGCGCTCAACGCCTTTGGCGAGCTCCTCAGCAAGAGCCAGCGCATCCTCAAGGGCTGCTTGCACTCTCGCGTCTACGACGTGTCCCGTTTCCATTTGAGATGCAATAGTTGCTTCCATCTCGGCTATTTTATGGCGAAGGTCTGATAATACGTCTGACGCTTCTACGGGATATATAAACATGGATATATTTAGAGAGTGACTAAAATCAATAAGAGGAGATAGCCAGTTGGAAGATACAAAGCGCGGGTAGCCAATAACGAAAAAAGTTCTAAAAAACCTGTTCCCAACCCTTATGGAGCTAAAATCCACCTCAACAGATGAAGGGGCAAGTACGTCGACAATCGAAACCATTCCTTTTTCAAGGGTTTCTCCTTCTGTTTGACCTAGGCTTCCTGAGCTCGTTTTATTGCCGTATTTTCCCAAGAAATTTGGTAATCTCATGCCTTACCTCCGCTTTTTATAATGATAGCTTTGACGTTGTCAGTTATCGGGTTGGTTTCTACAAAATCTTCGTTGTATATCTCATAAAATAGCCTTATTAATTCTTCTTTTTCAAGCGTCTTTGCCACAAGTCCTAGTCTTTTAAGCTGAGCATGTAAAGACTTTGCTTTAAGATCAAGTCCCAATTTAGCAGCTTCTGCGGCGGCATCTTTGTCCAATCTGGTTTTTTGCGCGAAAGTCTTTGCACCTGCGGCGCCAGATTCTAAATATGAATAGGGTATAACGATGTAGAATCTTTTATCAAGAACAGTATTAATTCTTATTAAATCCTGTACAAAATCCCGATAAAGCACGATTCTATTTCTAAGCACGTCGTTCTGGGTGTTTTTTGCCTCTTGATCAAGCAGTTTTAAATATGAAGAGATATCAATTCTTTTGCTTCTTATGAAAATTTGAATTGGGAAAGAAAGAGAATTTAACAGCGCCGCGTAGGCAAATATTTTAGCGTCTTGCTCCTCCTTTGACAGAAGGGCAAAGTTAGTTGCTTTTACTTCAATAATCAGACAGGCGTTTCCAGAGCTGAGGAGCACTATATTGCCTGTAACATCCTCAATTTCTGTAAACTTTTGGGTTGTGGCACGGATTTTTTGAGCGTCTTTTGCCATAATATTAAAATCTAAATCTTCATAAAGAGGGTTTTTCTAAGCTCTTCTCTTGTGTCTATTGATATAACCTCAAGGGGCAGGATGACTTCACCTTTTGCGCTAAACTCTATAGCGTCAAATTTGCTTTGATCCTTAGGGTCTTCAAAGGATATTGTATATGTTCCATTGGCAAGCGGAGTGGAGGCGGCAAATTGACCCAGCCCGTTAGTCTTAAATGCCCTAACCGGATTGCCTTCGGTGTCTTTTATTTCAACAAGAATGTTTCCCAAAGGGTTTCCTCTTGGATCTTTTATTATTCCAGTTATAACATTTGGGTCTTCGGGGGCGGTAGGTAAGCCAATGCTTTTTCCCAAGGATTTGGGGATATGTCTTACGTTTTGGGTAGCCATTTTATGCTTGACTCCAACAGGCGGGGCTTTTGCTACTGTCGGAGTAAAATAATCAGTCTTTTTGGTATCAATGTTTTGCTGTAAATGCATAAGTTTTTTGGTTAATTGTTCTTTCTGAGCTATTGCCTCGCTTAGCTGTTTCTGTAAAATTGACGTGTCATCCGTGAATTCTTTTTTTTCTTCAACTGGGTGAAATTTTTCTTCCAGGCTTTGGATTAGTTTTTGAGGAATTTTCACAGTTCTGTTTTCTTTTGGTTGCTCTGGTTGTTTTACCTCTGGGAAATTTTCGATGGGAGCGTCCGACTTTTTTAAAGGCGTTTCAATAGTATGGTCGGCAGGGTGGGCTGATAAGATATGGGGGGTAGCTTGCGATATTGGTTTAACAGAAAACTCTGTTAGACTTTTACTTATCTGAGGTTTTTGAATTTGGTGTTTGTGAACGTTAATTGCTGGGGTTTTTAGAACGTTAACATGAGGGGGGGAGTACATTCCCGTTTTTTGATATACGTATTCAGTAGATTTAAAAAGAGCTTTTATAAAATTTATCAACATTACATCCATTGGTCTTCCTGCGATGGGCACGAACGCAAGCGCTGCCCCCATGGCTCCCAAGGCAATAGAAACGGGCACTTTAACAAACACAGGATAGGGGAGTTGAAAAAAAAGCCAAGCCAAAAAAACAGGACCAGCCAGATACGCGAACTGCTTCACGGTCATATCTCCGATTAACCTGAACTGAAAACCAGTTACATCCTGAGGTATTGGGTGATCCCTCTTATCTTCCATACAAACAGTGTATAACGTGAAAAATATGATTTCAAGATTATCAAACTAGGTCAAAAGGTATTAGAGAAAAGGTAGTTTTGTGAAAAGTGTTTACAATCAGGGTTAAGCGGTTTCCTGAAGAGCTGCTTTTGATCTTTTAAAACCAACAACCATGCTTCCCTCTAGAATAAACAATCTATTTGGCTCCCAAATTTTGTTCCCTTCGGTTACTTGATTTTTTAGCATTTCCATAGCTTTTCTATTAACAGCGGACAGCTCACTAGCTACTTTTTTGCTGATATCTCCTGCCGCAAAGCTCGTAAGTCCGCTTTTTTTAGCATTTTCAAAGTCAGCTTTGATTCTGCCTGGGGAAAGAGGGTCATTGGATATAGTTATGTTATATACATCCGCCACCGTTCCCCTGATATTTATTTTCATATGATCGAATTTTATTGTTCCGGAAGGATCAATGCTCATGCCTTCTATTTCGGGAGCTTTTTTCCCAAAAGTTGACATTATATGATTCAACAATATTTGCGGAGAGGTTGCTATATAAACTTGACTTTTATTTGTATATAGTTTTTCATAATCTAAGTCATTATTCATGGTTCTTATCAGGTTGAATCCGCGTTCATTTGCATCCTCATCTGTTATTTGATATTCAACTTGATTGAGATTTTTTGGAAGTTTTATATCATCTTTCCTCCTTTTTTCCCCAGAGCCGGCGGTTTCTTGATTTTGCCGCGTTGGTGTTGATCCAGACCCGCTTGTTTTTTGGGAATTTGGGCGTTGGTCGGGTGAGTTTACGGGCACAGGTTCCGGATCTGTTTTACTGTCTTTTCCCTCAAAGACTTTGCGCGCCTCATCAGCAGACTTTCCTCTCGTCTCAGCCTCAAGAAGGAGCTGTCTTCTTATTTTCGCAGCCGTATTCTCTCCAAAAAAGCCAACAGCGACCCATTCGAGGTGGGGAAGCCTTGCCTTTAGAGTATCTAATTCCGTAGTATCATCCAGTGCGTTTTTCATGAATTTATCAACATCGCTTTCGTTGTTAGAGTATTCATTGAAAAGCGTTTCTGTATCAGCTTCTGTTATGTTTATGCCTGTAGTATTTCTTTCCAGAAGCTCTGTATTTGTTTTAGGCAAAATACTTCTTATGGCGGATTTTCTAACATCAGACTTATTTCCGTCCGTGCTAATGATTGTTGAGAAGTCTTTTTTCCACATTTCTTTAGCTTTCTCAAAAGTGAGCCCTTTTGGTTCCCAATACTTTGCTCTTTCCTTCATGGAGGACTCTGACAATACTCTATTATATACTGGTTCTTTTTGACGATTAATTGAATCAAAGGATACTTCAGGTCTCTTCTCAATCATGGATTTGGCCGCATCATTGGACTGGGCTCTAGCCACGGCAAAATTAAACCTTGCCTCGGCTTGTTGTTCAGCCGGGAGGTTTTCGAAACTCGATTCTAAAGGCTGTGATTCTTTTGTTGGTCTTTGTACTTCAATCATGGCAAGTATTATATCATTGTTTGGTAAAGTTTGGCTAAACGGGGCATTTGGCGATTCTGGAATCTATCAGAAGAGTTAGGTTACATTTGATCCACTGTTGCTTTGCGTGTCATCTTCAGTCTGTGTCCTGCTTTTGTCGCTTCGATAACTTTTTCCTTCATGACTTGACTGATACATCATTTCTGATAATTCAAAAAAAGAAAAAGCTACATTGCCAAGAGTTTGATTGTAAATTACAAATATGCCCTCGAGACCTTGTCGTGTGTCAACAATAAGGCGTTGGTTTTGTTCTTCGGAGGCTCTTTTGAGAGTTTCCAGGGCTTCTTGTTTGGATCCGGCTTTAGCATGAGTCAAAAATTCCCTTAATAAACCAGCAGCTTCTATTTGTGATATTTCCTTCTGGGTCAGCTGCCTATCGGGGCGAAGGTTTTTTCGGTTCTCCACGCTTTGTATGTGCTTTTCAACTTCTTTTACCATTTCTTCTGTTTTGTTTGGGTCTTCAAAGGCCGCGTTTAAATTAATTTTGTCCAAAAGCATTTCTACTCGTCCTTTTGTTGCCTCCGTGTTATCTAGTCTTGGAGTAAGATTTTCGTCTCCACTGCTACTTCCGCTCAGCAGCTCATAGTCTATTTGTCCTTCGAAATCGTTTATTGTGATTTGCGGTCTAGGGACATTTTGCTCTGGGTTTTCTACGTACCCCGTGTTTGTTGGTTTTCCATCTTGAGCAGAGGAAGCTTCCGGAGGATTTTTAGGCTGAGATCCTGTTTGGGGTCCGGTTTCTTCTTCATCAGATGTAGCACCTGGCGTTTCATCTTTATCGTCATCATCTGGTTGGGGAGGTCTCGTTTCTACTGGGGGAGGCATTTGATCCTGGTTGGTTGGCGCGGGATAAGGTGTCCCGGGTTGTCCTGGTTCAGGCTGGGGACTTTCATCAAAACGCCTTCGGGCATTCTCCCAGTCGTTCATTGCTTCGGCCTCAAGAAGTATTTGATCTCCAATTGTTCGTGCTGTTTTTTCGCCAAAAAATCCTGTCGCGATCCATTTCAGATGGGGAATTCTGTTTCGCAAAGCGTCCAGATCTATCGTACCATCCGATGTGACGTCTTTTATTGCCCGGCGCATAAATTTATCTATCTGGCTATGGTTGTTTGCTGAATATTCTCCAAAAAGCGTCATGGCATCATCCCCAGAAATATTCGCAATATCTTTTGTTCGAAGCTCTTGATCCTCCTCGGGCATTATACTTCTAATCGCGGATATCCGAGATGTATCTGCTACCTGATTTACGTGAGACCTAAATGAATTCCTCCATTCCCCAAGAGCGTCTTCGTAGGTTAATCCCTTTGGTTCCCAGTATTGTCTTCTTTCATCCAAAGATCGGGGTTGAAGAATGGGGTTATAAAGCGGCGTGGCTTCACGGTTAATATCCTCGAATTTAATTTCCTGTCGATTTAGTATAGAGTTTCTTGCTGTTTCGTCTCTTTCTCTTGCCGCGGCAAAAAGACGCTTGGAGTCAAGGTCTATCGTGGGCGTTTGCTCTGGTTTTGGAATGTCACCGCTTGTTTCTACCATATGCTGTATTTTAACATAATTTATAAAATCGTACAAATTTTATGGACAGCTAAAGCCGAAGTTTTGTATACAGGTTACGCCAGTTATAAAACCGATTAGATTTAGAATAAGAAAGGCAAAAAGTACAATAATAAGCCCGACTATCGCGTAGATCATGGTGTTTCTGGAGTCCTCGACTTTTTTTGGATCTCCGCTTGAGATAACGAATTTAAACCCCGCGTGAAGTATTAGGAAAAACGCAACGACACCGGCAAAAAGTAGAGCGGCAGAAATAAGGTTTTGAAAAACAACTGGGATGCAATCAATAGTAGCTACGTCATTAACGTCTAGGCAGTTTGCGCCTGAACTATTCCAATTTGTGAACAAACCTGACATAAATAAAGCGTAGCAAAGAGAAGATAAAAAAACAAGCAACTAAAACTTAAGGAATTGTGGGTACAGTTATGGTTGTAATACCTACGTTGAAGAATGTAAGTACTACGTTAAAGATAAGGAAAACTAAGAATAAAATTACCAGACCTACAATTGCAGCAACAATTGTTCCT
>MFNO01000006.1 GCA_001782075.1 Candidatus Levybacteria bacterium RIFCSPHIGHO2_01_FULL_38_26 | reverse complement strand
TTTTTTTAATTGTTTTGCGCGGCTAATTTTATTAGTCCACATAAAACTTAGAGAATACGATCAGCGTAGGGTGTTCGTCTTGGCTGCCGAGCCTGGATTCGAACCAGAATAAACGGATCCAAAGTCCGTTGTCCTACCATTAGACGACTCGGCAATGGTACACTTTATAGTGTAAATTATAACATATGTCTATATTTTTTACTGACTCCCCGTACACATAGTTAGAAATCCTTATGTGTCTACCTATTCCACACATGGTGTGTATAAGTGATTAAGAATACTTATAATCTTAATGTTTATATTAAGATGCGCATGCCTAGAGCATCTCCATTGCAGAGTATATAAGGGTACCTTTGAAAAAGGGTTATTAATCCTAATTAGCGTCTGGGTGTGTCAGGAGGAAGATAAACAGCTTCTACTTCATCGAGCTCTAAATCTCTACCAATTAAAACAACTGGTTTTCTGTAATCTCCCTGATATTCTGTAATTGGAACTATTGTTCTTGCAACTGCAAGATGCATTTCATTATATTCATCATCGGTTAATCTATCATGAGTTGGTGTGAAGGTTCTTTCCCTATAGTCATCCCTTTTTTGCCAATCTATTACATAAACATCAGTTGCAGTTTTTGGCTTGATAACAGCTACGCCTTGCGAGTTAAACGGTCTGTCATCCCATCTGTATTCAAGACCAATATGCTTATAATCATTAAGGTCTGTTTGCTCATCAATCGTGCCTACTCCACACCAAACGAACCCGTCATAGACAATCTCTGGAGCATCACCTCTAGGCATACCCAAAGACAAAAGTCTTTTACCAGGTCTGGCAGCCTTCCTTTCATCAGGATATGCTTTGCCAGGGTTTTCTTTAATAAGAGCAATCTTTCTTAATACTTCCTCATCAACAAAAGCATAGAGAGGACCAACTTTATCTGCTGGAAATGGTTTTTCTTCTGGAAGTTCAGTTGCTTGGATATCAGGTTTTGGTGCTTCTCTTAATGGGTTTAACACATTCTCTGCTAACCACATAATCATTTCATCTTCAGTTTCTTTGAAACTTAATACTGTTTTATCTTCTCTCCAGCCTCTATTTGCATCTCTATATGAAGGGGCATCAGGATTTGGTCCATCATAAGTTCTGTGTAAGTCATCTCTTAAATGGTCAGAGGCATAACCTCTGCCTTCAGCAGAATATACTCTTGAGTTAGTAAATAGCTTTCCTTCACGAGTGACAAAAATTCCGCTTGTATCATCATACAATGTGACTTTTGTGGCAAGAGGTTTAGCTTCGACATCAGAAGGTCTTGAAATGTCATTAAACCTATCCATGTATTTGACGCCACTAGCCCGACAGTTCCATACCCTGAACAAGTCACTATCTACAGTTCCAATTGTTCTGAATATCCCATCACCAGTTTCGTGCATTGTAACTTTGATTTCACCTATACCTGGGACAGTAATTGTGTCATGGGCATAATCCTGGTGGAATCTGTAAGAATCTACTGTGCGAGGAAGTCTTTGGGCAATTTCTGAAAGAATATCTTCTACGACAACATCCAGTCGGAATTGTTTTGCACCCTCAACTCTCATTGCTCCCATAGCTTCAGGATTCACAGTAGTATAAGAAGGTAATGTCGATACAATCGCAGCTGCGTGCTCTGCGCTTGCAGGGGTTATAACTCGTCCAGCAGCCCATCTTTCAAGATTTCTGCGTCTTGTTTCTGCCCCAATTGCAAAGTCCATGAGAAAAGACTCAACACCCAGTTCTTTGCGTGCTGATTCATGCCTAACTTTGTCAAACTCATCTTCAGGAAGACGAGGCAAAGTTGTGCGAGCAATTTGATATTGTTCACCTAATCGTTGTAAGTATTCTTTACCAGATTCTGGACCCATAAGTGGAACAAATTATATCACTTATCGTCACCATTTTCAACTATAGGCTTCCCCAGGTGTACTAGCTAATCCACCTTCCAGGTGGACGACGCTAGAGGTGCGAGTTTAAAAAAAATCCCTCAAACAAAGTTGTTTATGATTTTTTGGGTCTGTTATAATTTATCCAGTCATGAAGCAATATAAAGTAATTATTATTGGCACTTCTCTAACTGGGAAAACAACTCTCATTAACTATCTACGGAAAACAAGTGACCTTTCAATTAAAGAGATGGATGAGGAGTTGACTCAGTTAAATGGTGGAAGCTATCCCCAAGATGATGCTTATAAAAATAATATTCTCGCTCCACAGATTAAAGTAAAGGTTCTAGAAGGGAATATATTATTTTTTACTAATGCCCATTACTTTACATCTGAAGATTTACAAACTACTCATCAAAAGGGTTTTAAAATTATCCAGTTATTTGTTGACAAAGAAGAACTAGAAAAAAGAAACAAGAATAGGATGGAAAATGAGGGTTACGAAGACCATAGTCAGTGGCTTGATTCAATGCTACAATACCAAAAAGAAATAAAGGAACAAGGTTTAGTTGATGATGTAATAAATACAAATAAACCAATCGAAGAAATCGCTAAAGAGCTCTTAAATATTCTGAATAGGTAGTAACTAGGAATATAAAATTGTTCCTGTGAAGTTTGCTAGTATGTTCAAATAGCGTCTATGTCCGGTAGTCAAGATGGGCATCCGCCAGAAAATACATCTAAAAATTCTCACAAGGTTGAATTTAGGGAGAGAATAGCGATTCAGCAAAAAATACCCTCAAAATTGATTCTTATACTAGATCTCTTTGGTGTCCAAGATAGCGCATAACAATAACAATATATCGACAAACGATAAATCGTGTGCTATTATCTAATTATGAAACGTGGCTCGACATTATTCCTAAGGGTAGTACTTTTGCTAATCGCAGTCGGAGCAATTGTAGGTATGGTTTGGTTTCCTCAGACTGAGGGAAGAGCTGTTAACTTAGATCAAATCAGTATTTATACAGATCCGCTTATTATCTATGCTTATATAGCTTCAATCCCATTCTTTGCTGGATTATACCAGGCATTCAAATTATTAAACTTCATTGATGCGAATAAAGCCTTTTCCCAAGGTGCTGTTAATACACTCAAGAATATGAAATTTGCTTCTCTCAGTCTTATCGGCCTTATTACATTAGCAGTGTTTTACATCCGCTTCTTTGCACAGGGCGATGATCCAGCAGGCCCGACGGCGCTTGGCCTTTTTGCATCTTTCGCAGTCGCTGTTATTGCAACCGCTGCTGCTGTTTTTCAAAAACTTCTCCAAAATGCTGTGGATATAAAGTCAGAAAATGATTTAACAGTATGAGGCACAAATATGGCAATTATAATAAACATCGATGTAATGTTAGCAAAGAGGAAAATGAGTGTAACGCAACTTAGTGAGAAGGTTGGCATTACTATGTCAAACCTTTCTATTTTGAAAAATGATAAAGCCAAAGCCATCCGTTTCTCAACTCTGGAGGCAATTTGTAAGGCTTTAGAGTGTCAGCCAGGCGATATTCTGGAGTACAAGAAATAACGACTTTGCGTATAGCTATCCAATTCGGAGCCTATAGTTTTATGTTGACTTTGATAGTGTAATTTAATATAATATTTATGAGTATAGATTGTGTCTATGTACACCTGCTCATATTTGATTTTGTTTTTAAATAGATAAAGAGGTTTCAAATTTCCACACAGTATCTTCTTAAAACTTAAAACCATTTCATTTTTGCGCAGATTTATTTATATATAACTTAGATTTCAAGAAAGAAGGTAAAAAAATGTTTAAAAAAAATATAAAAAAACTTGATCATAACCTATTCATAAGAAAAGTAGACGATTTTGAGAAGGTTACACCTGATTTATCTTTGGAAGAACCTGTTAAAAACAGTTTTAACGATTTTGCAATTTTTGATAAACTGAAACGAAATATTAAAGATCATGGATATGAAGTTCCTACCGAGATACAGGATAAGACAATTCCCCAAATTCTGTCTGGCCGTGATGTTATTGCTATGGCAAATACGGGAACTGGGAAAACTGCCGCATTTTTGATTCCCCTAATCAATAAATCATTTCTTGATAGAAATCAGCGTGTTTTAATTGTTGTCCCTACCCGTGAATTAGCAATTCAAATAAGAGACGAATATCAAATATTTGCAAAAGGTACACAACTTGAGGCGGTTGCGTTTGTTGGCGGAGCTAGTATAAAAAGACAAACATATGCTCTAAAACATAAACCTCAATTTGCAATTGGAACTCCCGGGAGATTAAAAGACTTAGTTAATCGAAGAGAGTTAAATTTGCAATTATTTCAAAATGTTGTACTTGATGAAGTAGATAAAATGGTAGATATCGGCTTCATACATGATATTAAGTATTTAATTTCTCTACTTTCCAGAAACCGCCAATCATTATTTTTCTCTGCGACAGTTAACGTTAAAACAAGGGAAATTTTACAAAGCTTTGTGAGAAATGCTGTTACAATTTCCGCTAAACAACAGGAGGTAATTAATAACATAGATCAGGACGTAATAAGATTATCAAACGGAGAGTCAAAAATTGACGCGCTTCATAATCTGTTAATTAAACCTGGCTTTGATAAAATAATTATTTTCGGAAGAACAAAATGGGGTATTCAAAAATTGACAAACCAGTTAGTTGAGCGTGGGTTTAAAGCGCTGGCAATTCATGGAAACAAAACCCAAAACCAAAGACAAAAAGCCCTGCAAATGTTTAAAAATAACGAAATTCAGATGCTCCTTGCAACAGATGTTGCCTCAAGAGGTTTAGACATCGATAGCGTAACTCATGTTATTAATTTTGATGCACCAGAGTCTTATGATGACTACATTCATAGAATAGGAAGAACCGGAAGAGCTGGAAAAAAAGGAAAAGCACTGACATTTGTCGATTAAATTTACATGAACATTTTATTTGTTAATAATTCTTTAAACAAAAACCATCGGCTTTGGGCCGAACTTGCTGTCGGTATCTTCACAAATTTGGGTAGTTGATTAATCTTTTGATATGTTATCAAAATAAGGATGTACTTGATTGATTTGTGAACTTAATGCTTATGAAATCTGCTTCCTGATTTTGGTCTATTGAAAAAGACAGCCCCCATGATTTATTTGATATTTGAAGTATAGTATAATATTTGGTATGGGTAATAAGGAAGTTGTTCCAAATGGAGATTACTTGCAGATAGAACAGGAAAATGGGAAGGGTGTAATATTTGTGGCTAATGTGACTCAATCAAAGGACTCCAAAATCCTTAGCTGTGACTGGCCTGCAAATTCTAATTTGGGATTGGTAAGCGCTGTTGTTAGAGACGTGTATCCAGCTTATTCGAACGAAAAATCTACAGAGGGATCTGATGGGGAAAGTGTGAGAGAAATTGAGGGGGGACAGTTTTGGTTCGATCCTACTTGGAGAAGTTTAGCTTCCCGGGCTGGCGTGAAGATACGCATGGAAGGGATGAAGGATGAAGCTTTTTCCAGCCTTGACAAGATCGCAAATGTTGCAAGTAGAACAGTTCGTGAAGGATTAAACATGCCTGAAGATTTGAATGATAGATTAAAAAAATTTGCCGCATCAGCAATGTCGTAGACACCTAAGACTCCTCAGAAATCCAAGAGTGCTTTTCGCCATTGGAGCGATCCAAATTTTACGCCTGGGTATCGAGACGTAGAGCGTCTTCGCAATGCCCGGCGCAACCATTAATAGATCAAATTATATCAAATTTCCTTCATGAAATTTATCTTCTTTGTTGCCCTGAATACTGTAAAATTATATAATAAATTAAATATTGAAATGAAGAAAGTTCGTACGCGAAAGAAGGACAGTTCCATCCTTCTCTTGTCCAATTTACAGATAAGTTTCCCATGATATAATCAGGGTATCATATGAAGCTGAGAAAGCTGATTGAGGAGTATATAGAAAAAGCCAAATTAATGCAGGTTGCGACCTCCAGAAACAATCGACCTTGGGCTTGTAGTGTCTACTTTGCGTATGATGATAAATGGAACCTTTATTGGATTTCATTGTCTTCAGCAAGACATTCAAAAGAAATTGAGAAAAACAAAAAAGTTGCCGGCACTATTGTTTTGCCGCACAAACACGGTGATGAAGTAAGAGGGTTGCAATTCGAAGGAGTTGCCAAGGTATTGAAAAGTAAGAATGAGATTTCATCTGCTATGGAGTATTACGCGAAAAGATTTGGAGTCTCAGGGAAAAGAGTAAAAGCTATTATTGAAAATACCGATGGGCACCTGTGTTATGTTGTAAGACCAAAATCTTTTGTCTTGTTTGACACTCTGAATTATCCAAATGATTCAAGACAGGAATATAAGTTATGAAATTTCGGCCTCACCATGTCGCACTTAGTGTAAAAAACATGGAAGAATCCGCGAAGTGGTACGAGGAAAAATTGGGTTTTGAAATTATCAAGGAATACAATAAGCATGGTATGGAGATAGCGCTTCTTCAGCTTGATGATATAAGGATAGAATTGTTTTGTTTTGACAGCAGTATAAAACCTCTGCCAAATTACATGAAAGACGTAATGAGCGGTTTGCGCGTAATCGGCATAAAACATTTGTGTATAGAAGTTGATGATTTAGATGGTGTAATTAAAAAGCTGACAGAAAAAGGAGTTGAGTTTGTTGGAGAGATAGATACTGCATTTTTCGGAGGAAGATATATCTTTTTCAAAGATTGTAATGATATTCTTATAGAGTTATACCAAGCATGATATAGAATATATGACTGAAATACATAAAGAGGTAAATATTGACGGAGCAGAGTCCCACGGGCAAAATGCGCTAAAGGGATTTTCATTTTTCGTTCAAGCCAGTACAGAATTTCCCGCATCTGTTCAGGCTCAGGGAGTATTTATTGCAAAATTGTGCATGGAATCTGGAACCAAAAGACCAGAAGAGTTGTGTAGTGCTCTTGTCGTGAATGGTACTCTTATGAATCAGATACTAGACGTAGCTAACAGTGTCCATAAAAGAAATGGTAAGGAAATTGATATTGATAGTGTTCGGTTATTAAATGTCGTTATGGGAGATTTTGAGGTTGCCGGAAAAGCTATGGAGCTCCCAATGGATGGGATTGATGAGTTTTTTGATTTTTACAATGATTTTAAGAGTCGCAAGTCTTATGAGGATCCACATGAAAACGAACTTGAGCTGATGAAATTTTTTGACCGTTTACTTTATAGAGAAAAGAAAACAAGTGCCTAGTAAGATAGTTTATATTTGTTATATGGTATAATTTCTTGAATGAATAAGGAGTTGATTGTGATTGATGTTCAAAAGTTTTTTCGTGATAAAAGTACAATGTCCGCATCTAATAAACACACATCGGAATTTTCCCTAGGCGCCTAGCTTGTCCACCTTCCCAGATAGACGATATAAGTTGTTTTACGAATTAAGGATACTTAGAAGTTCTGCATGTAGTTCTTTATCGCGGGCGGCCAAGACATTATCCGAGGATAAATTCCATGGTGTTCCATCGAGCTGACTAACAATTCCTCCAGCTTGCAAGAGCAAAAAATTTGCTGCTGCTGTATCCCACGCGTGGCTAAAACTATTTATGTATCCGTCTATTCTTCCCAATGAAGTATAGGTATACGCAAGAGATGTGCAGAAGGTTGATAGGTAATATTTTTTACTGCGGGCAAGAAAGGAAACTAATTTTAAAATATTTTCGATCCTTTCTAAAGGAGCTTGTGTTGTTGAAGAAAGATCTACCTCTATTGTGGTAAAGTTACTCTTTCTATTCGAGTTAAATTTTTTTTTATTAATATAGATTTCATGATTACCAGTGCTCCAAACATATTCCTGTTTGCAATGATCTATTACGCAAGAAGCAATTAGTTTTCCATTATTCGCAAGTGCGACGTTGGTTGAGAAAAATCGAATGCCGTTTTTGAACTTGAGTGTTCCGCATATTGGGTCTATTATCCAAGTCTTACCTTTTTCTGGGTTTTTAGTTGATGAAAAAGTTTCTTCGGCAACAATATTGTGGTCTGGAAACCATTTTTTGATCTCTGAGATTATAATTTTTTCATTGTCAAAGTCACCTTTTGTGACTATATCCAAGGGATTATTTTTGTCTTTGTATTTAATTTCTTTTATGTTTCCAAATGTATTATTAGTAGATTTTATTATTTTCGGACTAATGGTATGAAAAAAGTCTACAATTTTGCTCATCAAGATACATTATATACGTCATTTCTTGCTTGGGCAATAGAGTGTTTAAGATTGGGAGTTTAATTCCTTTCCACGAGTTTTGCTATTCGTGTTATAATTAAATTGTGAATAAATTCGACTTCACTTTTATACTGTTGAAATACAGAGGAAAAATACTATTAACAGCTAAGGAAAATAACTTAATTGATTTAAAAAACTTCCTGTGGAATTTTATAGGAGGAGTAAAAGAACAAAATAAATCAGAATTGGAAACCATTATAAAACTGGTTGAAAACGAAACGGGTATAAAACTTCCTTCTGCTCATTTTTTATCGAGACAGAGGATCAAAGATATTACAGAGTACTTTTACTTCGCAGAGTTGAGTGATGATAATGTTAACAATATGGAGCGCTTAGAGGGGCGGCTTATTAGTTTTTACTCATTTTCAGAAATTAAAAAACTTCTGTTAACCGATAGTACAAAGCTTTTTATATCAAAACACGGCGATATTCTTGAGCAAAGTTGATAATTTTATTAACTTCGGGGAATGTCTTTTCTCCTCTCTTTCTAGAGGTTAACAATGCTTTTTTATAAACGTCGATATATTGGTTAATCATATTTTCTACGGTAAAATTTTTCTCTACATGATCTCGGCAATTTTTTCGCATCGTCGCATATTCTTCTTGTGACATAGAAAATATTCGATCAATTGCTTCGTGCAAACCGTCAGTACCGGTTTTTTTTATAATAAAATTTCCATTAATTTCTTTGTCCGAAGGATTAACAACAAAACCTGTTTTCCCATCTACAATAACCTCCGGTACCGATCCTCGTGCATATGCAACAATTGGAGTACCACATGCCATAGACTCGATCATTACAAGGCCAAATGGTTCTTCCCAATTAATTGGAAATAAAAAAAGTTTGCTCTGTTGATAGTGAGGAGCCAATTCGTATCTATTCATACCGAAATGAATAGAAATTTTTTTATTCAATTCTTTCCCATTTATTTCTATTTGTTTAATCCATTTCGGCGATTCGTCTTTTACCAAAGGAAATATTTTTGCTTTTTTATTTGCCTTTTTGATAGCGTGAATAACTGTTTCTATCCCTTTTTCTTTGATAGCACGGCCAGCCCACACAATATGCTCGTTTCCCGTTGGATGAAATTTCCACATGCCACTGGCGTCAACACCATGATAGATATTAGCAATATAATTAAGTGCGGGTAGCGGATTTCTTTGTATTTTTGATATCGAGACAAAATATATATTTTTAAGATTTTTAAAAAGAGAAAGATATTTTTTATTGTACTTTTCTTCAAGAAAGCTGCCATGCATGGTAACGATTATGGGTTTTTTCACGAATGGCGCAAATGGCAACACAACATCCCCGTTGCCTATGTTGACATGGTAGAGGTCAAAATGATCCTGCATTGCAAATGCTTTTGAAACAAGCGCCATCTCAAATGTTTTGTGGTGCTCGACGCCGACGTCCTTATCGGCAAAAGATGACTTATAGCTTACGCTTTCTATGGGCACCGGAAGACGAGAATCGCCAGATGCGAAGGCGGTAATTTCTAAGTTATGCCGCTTTGCTTGTTTATAAAGACTTTGAATAAGGATATAGTCAAATATTTCTGTGCCTTTTTTTGTAGATTTATTTAATGATACACAATTTGAATTAACAATAGCTATTCTCATAAACAATAAGCTAATTATAACACACGATTGAGGTTTATAGCTTGATGATGTTTAATTCTATTTTAATTTGTTCTTGGAGTTTGCACGCATGTATTTTAGATAACTTTGTCCCCAGGCAAGAATTGCGATAGAAACAATACCCGAGACAATATAAGGCAGACTGATATTAAAACTTGCGATAATTCCTCCAGCAAGGGGTCCGATTACTCTAGCCAACGCGCCAAAAGACTGAGCAACACCCAAGACAATCCCCTGCTCCTCGGGTTTTGATTCAAGAGAAATCAAAGACTGGACGCCTATATTTATAAGGCTAAAACCAAAAGCATTGATAATGCCTAGCAAAAAAATAATCCAGCCGAATGGTGCTATAGCCGTTGCTATCATTACTATTCCAAAAGTTAAAATGCCCAGTCTTACTATTTGAGTTTCATCTATTTTTTTAAGCATCAGTTTAATTAGAAATGCCTGGGTTACAAAAGATCCGGCTCCAATTAGCCCAAAATAATATCCGTTTTGCGCTTCGCTCCATCCAAACTTATCCTTGGCAAATATTGGGAAGACGCCGATTATCAGTGCCAGGGATAAATTCGCAAAAAAGAAGAGAAAAAGAAGAAAAGACATATTTTTTGGGCGCATTACCTCTCTGGTTACTTTCATATTGAAAAGCTCAATTTTTATATTTTTTTGAAGAACACTGTTTGATTCAGGAAGAATGAGATAAATTAAAATAGCATTTACAAAAGAAAGTATCGCGGGAATCAAAAAGGTTACTCCAATTCCGAATTTTTCAGATACCACTCCTCCAAGAAGCGGTCCGACTATGAATCCCAACCCAAAAGCCGCGCCAACAAGAGCCATTTTTCTTGTACGTTCGTGAGATTTAGAGGTGTCGGCGATATATGCTTGAGCAACAGATATATTAGCACTTCCAATGCCAGCTATAATTCTTGCTAAACCTATAATCCATATTGACTGAGAGATGAAGATAAAAAAATAGGATACAGCATTTATTAGTGAGCTAATAATAAGTATTGGTCTTCTGCCGTATTTGTCCGATAACCTGCCCAGTATTGGAGAAAACAAGAACTGAAAGAGTGAAAAAAGCGCGATTATTACTCCGACAAGAAAAACTCCGCCTCCGATATCTTCAATTAGTAAAGGCAGTATAGGGATTACTATCCCAAATCCTATCAAATCTATGAAAACTACCAGAAGGAGTATCGCAGTTTTTTTATCCATAAAGTATAATTGTATCAATAATTTAAGCTTTTTTTGAGTACTGATCTTGTCTTTTATTTATGAGTTGAGGATATTTAGAGGTTATGCTAAGATTATATTAGAGGTGGGATGATTTGATGAAAAATTCGTTAGTAATTATTGCAGGTGTTGCTGTTTTGGGTGTTGTTGGCGTAAGCGTTTTTGTCCTTTCTCAAAATCCCGCTTCTAGTCCAAATTCCGCTGTTGATCAAACAATGATGGATGATGAGAATATGATGGGTGGGGATGAGACGATGACGCATTCAGATAGTGATTCACGCTATGTAGAGTACTCGAAATCAGCTCTTGATTCTTCATCTGGCAAACGCCGGGTGCTGTTTTTTTATGCCAACTGGTGTCCGACTTGCAGACCCGCGGATATAAGCTTTAGAGAAAACGAAAGTCGTATTCCTGAGGACGTGGTACTGATAAGAGTTAATTACAATGATTCCGATACAGACAATGAAGAGAAGGATTTGGCGCAAAAATATGGGGTTACTTATCAGCATACTTATGTTCAGGTTGACTCTTTAGGTAATGAGGTTTTCAAGTGGAATGGCGGTCAGATCGATGAGCTTCTGAATAACATCAGATAATTTATGATCTTCTTAGTGATATTTGCTTTCTTGGCAGGAATCGTAACTATTCTCTCGCCTTGTATTTTACCAATTTTACCAATTATCCTTTCTTCCTCCCTTGGAGGAGTGAATATTGGGCGGTTACGACCTCTTGGAGTTGTCTTTGGATTTGTTGCTAGTTTTACTTTCTTTACACTCTTTCTATCAACAATTGTCAGGATAAGCGGAATTCCCGTTGATACTTTAAGATTTTTGGCAGTGATTGTGATTGCGGGATTTGGTGTGTCATTTCTGGTTCCTCGATTTCAGGTATTGCTTGAGAGATTATTTTCAAAGCTTTCCAGTTTTGCGCCAACGAGACCAGCAGGGACAGGTTTTGGTTCAGGATTTATAATTGGATTATCTTTAGGACTTCTGTGGACTCCTTGCGTCGGTCCAATTCTTGCCTCTGTTATATCGCTGGCGATTGTTGGTACTGTAACGCTTGATGCATTCCTAATAATACTTGCCTACTCTATTGGAACCGCTATCCCAATGTTTATGATTATAATTGGCGGACAGAATCTTTTTCGCAAAGTTCCCTGGCTTCTTGTCAACTCGGCAAACATACAAAAAGCATTTGGAATAATTATGATTGCAACGGCCTTGGGAATATTGTTCAACATTGATCGTAAATTTCAGACTTTTATCTTGGATAGATTCCCACAATATGGCGTTGGCTTGACTCAATTCGAGGACAATGATCTTATCAGAGGACTTTTGGAGGACATGGGTTCAGAAAAAATGCAGAAAGAGGACATGGGAAAACCAATGTTTAATCTACTTCAGCCGAAAGGCACAAGAGCTCCAGAAATTATTCCCGGCGGATCCTGGTTTAATTCCGACCCATTAACAGTTAAAAGCCTGAGAGGCAAGGTTGTTATTGTTGATTTTTGGACATACTCTTGCATCAATTGTCAAAGAACATTTCCGTATCTTCGTCAGTGGTGGGAAAAGTATAAAGATAAGGGATTGGTAATTCTAGGCGTCCATTCACCAGAGTTTGAGTTTGAAAAGAACCAGGATAACGTTCGGAAGGCAATTTCTGATTTTGCCCTTGAATATCCAATAGTTCAGGATAATAATTTCGCAACTTGGCGCGCATACAGCAATCGTTATTGGCCTGCCAAATATTTCATCGATAAAGATGGATATATTCGCTATTCCCATTTTGGAGAAGGAGCATATGATGAAAGCGAAAAAGTTATTCAGGAGCTTCTGATGGAAGCCGGAGCTGAGGATGTAAGCGGCGATGTTAATAATCCTCTATATCAAGTTTATTCAAAAACTCCTGAGACCTATCTAGGTTATGGGAGAATAAGTAATTTTGCTTCTTCTGAGAAGATCTTGCCAAACAAAACTTATGTTTATACAAAACCACCTACTTTGCCAGACAATAATGTAGCCTTTGAGGGAGAATGGCTGATTATGGAAGAATACGCAAGTCCTCAAAAAGGAGCAAAGCTATTTCTTAACTTTGAAGCAAAAGAAATATATTTGGTAATGAGGACCTCAGCAGACCAGTCAAAAGTAAGAGTTTTTATAGATGATAAAATGCAGTATTTTGGAGAAGACAACGAAAATGGAATTGTAACGGTCGATGGAGATAGATTGTATAAACTTATCAACCTTTCTTCTCCGGAAAAGCATTTGTTACGACTCGAGTTTGACGATAGCAATTCCCAGCTATTTGCATTTACTTTTGGATAGAGTGTTAGGATTCTTAATCTTAGATACTTTTCAAAGAATACTGGGTGTTCACCTTGACAACTTGGAATATCCAACGATTTTAGCCTCTTATAATAAGAAATACTGTATAGGCAACATAGCACAAAAGCATTATAAAGCCTTCAATTTTGCTTATTCTATGGCGTTTCCAGACAAACAGAGATGCAAAAAGTATAAGCGTTGAGAACCAAAGCACCAGAATATCAATTATTTGTATTCCTTTGATGGGTATATCTTTTACTAAAGCTGTAACTCCAAGAATCAGAAAGATATTAAATATATTAGAGCCTACAATGTTGCCAATGGCAATGTCTGTGCTTTTTTTGCGCACGGCCGCGATAGTTGTGAAAAGCTCTGGAAGACTTGTTCCTACGGCTACAAGCGTGAGTCCGATTAAAGTATCGCTTATTTCAAGGAGCCTTGCAAGAGTTACAGCGTTATCAACTGCTATGCGGCTTCCAAAAGTTAGTCCGAGAAGACCAAGAACTATAAGTAGTATTATTTTGGGCAGTGTTAATTTTTTTATAGATACTTGCGAGGCTCCAGTTACTTTGGCTATACCGAAGGAATAGTAAAGAAAAATTATAAAAAAACTCAAAAGTACAAATCCGCCAGATCGCGTAATCACCCCTTCAACTTCTAAGCTTGATATTGCCAAGAGATTGAAATTCCCAGTGTTTATGGGCAGTTGGAGTCCAAGAATTACCACAAGTATTGCTGCTAAGAAAGAAAACGGTATCTCCTTCCAAACAGTGTTTTTCGCAACCACGAGAGGATAAATCATGGCACTGATTCCCAATATAAAAAGAATATTGAATATGTTTGATCCTATTACGTTGCCAAGCGCGATGTCTGTATTGTCTTTTAATGCGCTTGTTAAAGATACTACAAGTTCTGGTGCAGATGTGCCAAAGGCAACAATAGTTAATCCGATTACAATGGGAGCGATTTTAAATCGCGCGGCAAGACTGGATGCTCCATCGACAAGAAAGTCTGCTCCTTTAACAAGTATTATTAAACCAATTGCGAAAAGAACTAGTTCGACCATCTTATGATTATATCAAGATTTTCGGACTGTTGACAGGCTTTCTATAATATGACAGAGTATAGGTGTAAGTTATATGGATCCAAAAGATGACTTTCAGAGAGATGAAGATTTAGAGTTACTTCCGGATTATGAACCGCCATCAAGAAATATAACAACATTTATAATTATAGGAGTTGGTATTCTAATTCTTTTGGCTGTCGTAGTTGTTGTTTTTCTTTTTATCAGGGGAAGGACGATCGCGCCACAGACTGGAAACGGAGACATTGCCGAGATTACTCCAGAGCCTCCACCAACTTTTTATGAGATATTATTTCAAGACATTCAAGAACAGGAAGGAAAAGTAATTGAAATAGGAAATGATCTTAGAGAGCTGGATATTTTTTTCTCGTATCAGTCTGTTAATTTCTCAGATGTTCTCAGTCCAGCTCCTACCCAAGCTCAGGGCTTTGGGTCACAAAAAGCAGAAGTTGCCCGTGCAAGGGCAGAGCTTGAGATTGACAGAAGAGTCGCTATTCTTGAAAGTTTGATCCCACGGATTGAAGCAACTGAGAAAACATCACCAATTCAGAAGGCTTTATATGCGAGTGAAGTTGAATCACAAATTAATTTTCTCAATTCTTTAAAAGCAAGAGTGATAGATAGGGTTAGCTTCGATCAGCTAAGTATTGATATCAATGTTCTTTCTGATAACTATAATAATTTTCGGATTATTGCTTCGCAGGTTCTAATTGTGGTAATTGCTGACAAGATCAACGTCTCTGGAGAATCTTTTACTGGTATCGCGATAGAAATGGGGCAAAAAATAGAAGAGCTTAGAGTCGAAAAGAAAGACGTTTTGGAAGCTCAAAAAAATCTCGGTAATATACTGTTTGTTTTGGGAGATGCCCTCGCCAAAGCTGAGACGGCAGTGGTAGAAGTGTTGCCTCTGACTTCAGCCCAAGGTAATTACAATTCAGTTTTACTTAGCGCAAAAGCTACAGTTGGAGCCAGCCATAAGAATCTAAATATCGCTGTTAGAGACGGAAGAAATCTAATAAACTCTCTTATGGATATTGAGGCAGGCAGGACACAAAGGCCTAATTTTTTTCAATTCTTCCCCCTATTTAGTTTGTAGTAGTGCTTGTATCACCAGAAAAATCTCACGATTATAACATGAGATTTTTCTGTATCCGCCCATAAGTTTTTTTACTTCAATTTATCCTTGCGGAGCTGATGGTGGTGGCGGCATGTTTCCTCCTTGTTGATCTGGCGATGTGTCTCCTGATGGCATACCACCTCCTGTTGGCGGCATGTTTCCTCCTTGTTGATCTGGCGATGTGTCTCCTGATGGCATACCACCTCCTGTTGGCGGCATGTTTCCTCCTGTTGGTTCAGAAGGCATTCCGCCTCCCCCTGTTGGAGTACCTGTATTTCCTTGATTATCCATTATTATTTCACCTCCCCTCTTTTTTATTCTATGACCCAGTTTAAACAAATAATCTCTCTAAGTCAATATATAAAATTTAAAACCATATTATTCCAGCCTATAGTTATTGACAAAAGAATAATCTTATAGTATAATACTTGTTTGATCATGAGATTGCAGATAATTATTACTATTTTAGTTGCGGCTTTTGTATTTACAAACGTTTATTTCCCTCTTGATGCCTTTGCGTTTTCGGGTAAGGTCCATAACTCTATTGAAAAAAAAGAAAATCATGATGAAAAACAAAAGGATAATGACAAGCATAAAGATAAATCTGAAAACGAAGATAAAGAAAAAAATAAAGATCACGAGTCCCATAAAGATAAAGAGGATGAAAAGAAAGACTACAAGGAGGTAGAAATACCACATCCTTCTAAAAACGAAGGCGGATGCGATGCAGACGGTTCTACAGGAGACATAAATGGTAAGCCTTGTGATTCAGGGAAAAACAATGCTTCAGAGACAGGATGCAGGCATGGTGAACCTGATTGTGAAGATAAAAAGAAGGATAATAAAGAGAAAGACAAGGATGAAAAACCTATGGACTTGGAAGATAAATCACCTGAAAAAGATGATCCAAAAGAAGAAAAGAAAAAAGAAATTGTTTATGTGACAAATAATGTAACAAACAATTATTACCCGCAAGAACAGAAATCTACAGGGCAAGTTTTGGGTGCTTCTACGCTTGCCTCAACTGGTGATTCAGAACTTAGATTCGGATTAGGCATGATTGTTACAGGATTGGGATCACTTGTCCTCGGATTTTACTTTCTCGGCAGGAAGGTATATAGCAAGGTTTTTAACAGCTCATATAATACTTATTTATACATATATGAAGCGTGAGATTGTACTGATAATTCTTGGGTTGTTTTTTGTAGTCTGTGGAGTTTTTGCATTGGCAAAGCAAAGCTCATCCAGTTTGCCGTTAAAAGATGCGTCTGTTTTTAGACAAACTTTTGCTGATATTCTCTCCTCCGGGCTGCCAAAATGGATGGAGATTGATAGTGCAAAAATTAGCTCTGAAGTCGCAGCAGGAGGATACGAGAATGGAAAATGGGTATTGGATTCTAGATACGTCTTATATCTGCCGACAAGCGGCAAATTAGGCGATGGCGGCAATACTGTTTTTTACGCGCATAATCGGGACAAGCTTTTCGGGAATCTTAAGAAGGTCTCTATTGGAGATACTGTCAAATTGGGAGATTCAAATGGAAAAACCTATATATACAAAGTTTATTCTCTTGAATATATTAAACCTTCTCAGATAGAAAAAATTGACACAAATAAAAAAAATACAATTACACTGTTTACCTGCGACGGCTGGTTTGACGAAAAAAGACTGGTAGTCAAAGCAGAAATCATCTAATTTATTCGTTTGGGGCGGTGCCGTAGATGATTATTTTGGTTCCGGGATTAGAGTCGCTCGCGTAAGTTGTGTGTTTCGTGCTTGGGGGCTCTGCCCAATAGTATAGTTGTTCAACTTCTTCGGTTTTCATGTTAATACATCCATGACTCATGGGATGGCCAAAGTTGCTATGCCAGTATGTTCCGTGTATTCCAAATCCGCGCCACTTGGGTATTTGGTCATTATAAAAATACATGGTGTAAGGAACGTTGGGTAGATAATAATACGTTCCTAAAGCCTTGTTTCCTCCTTCCATTTTCGTATAGCGGAGTTTTATCCAGATATTAAAAGTACCGGTTGGTGTTCTCCCCCATTTACCAGTTGAGACCAGAAAATCAAATACTTTTCTATCTCCTTCAAATGCATACAATCTTTGGTTCGTCAGATCAATTTCTATTCTTTTATTGGAAGACGCTCCTAAAACGTTGGAAGTTTGTACGACTGGATTTTGGGCAAGTGCTTGGGGAAGCGGCAAAATTTTTCCTTCAAACTCCGCGGTTTTGCTATTTTCATCATAATTACTGCTGAGGTTGTTAACGCAGCTAATTGAATTAGCGCAGGCAGCCCTGTCATTTCTTTCCATAGCTGCAACTAGTCCAGAAACAAATAACGTTCCGATCACTAGGCAAAAAACGAACAATTTTTGCATCCTATATCCATAATAATACTATTTTTTGGAAAAAGTAAATACCGTAAAACCCTATCCTATAGGTTTGACATATATCTTATAGTATGTTATAATTCACTCTTATGTTTGGAGAATTTATTCTAGCATGGTTTATATTTTTCTCTCCCAAAGCTGAGCCAGAGTTTAAAATTACTCCGGCATTGAGTGTCTTGGCTTCGGAGCAAATTTCGTTGGAAAATCGACAACCAAATAGCTTCGTAAACGGCGTTTTTAAAGATAACATACTCCTTACAACTGCCTACATGGATGGAAGAGTGGCTAAAAAACAGGAGATAGATTGGGAAGAGCTCAGGAAGCCATTTGCTTATCGATTTAGTCTCACCCCAAATCAGAGTTTTGCCTTTCATGATGATGTTTATCCCGAGTTTAGCGGTAATTTGGCAGCAACTACAAACGCACATTTTAACCATCAGGAAGGATTTAAATCCGACGGCTATCTTATGGGCAATGGAGTATGTCATTTGGCTTCTCTTAT
>MFNO01000005.1 GCA_001782075.1 Candidatus Levybacteria bacterium RIFCSPHIGHO2_01_FULL_38_26 | reverse complement strand
TTGTTTGTATACTGCCTGTGAAATCAATATTAACTGATATTTTTCTCTATTCATCATCTCTTTTTATGCTGACATTATTTATACCGGGAGTTAAAATTTCAGGAGGAATTCCGGCTTTTTTGATCGGAGGCGCGGCGCTTGCTTTAATGTTTTTGCTGCTTAAGCCGGTTTTAAGCATTGTCATGTTACCTCTTAATTTTATCACCCTTGGAGCGTTCTCATTTTTGATAAATGTAATTATTCTATATCTTTTGACTTTATTTATCACAAACATTTCCATTAACGCTTTTGAGTTTAACGGTTTTAAATATGCCGGTTTTATAATCCCGAAATTTTATGTAAATAAATTTTTTGCTTTTGTGGCAGTATCTTTCTTCCTGTCCATTATTTATACATTTTTATCATGGCTGACAAAAAGATAGTTTGCCTGGGCGGAGGCATTGGCACAGTAAACTTGATTAAAGGCTTCAAAGGCCGCTTTGATGAGATATCTGTTGTGGTCTCAATGGCTGACAATGGAGGGTCTTCGGGAAGACTGAGGCGTCTTTATAATGTTCCTCCGCCCGGGGATATTGTTTCGTGTATGGCGGCTGTTGCCAAAAATCCAATAATTTCAAATTTGTTAACTTATAGATTCAAAGGAGATCGTTATGGAAAAGACGAAGTTCTTTTTGGCCAGAAGCTTGGAAATCTGGTTATGATCGCTCTTCAAGATCTCACAAGCAGCTTTGATGAGGCAATAAAACTTTTTCAGAAAATATTTGGTATAAAAGGGGTATTTTTACCGGCAACCTCTGAAGATGTTAATATCTCTGCAAAAACAATAGAAGGAAAGTTAATATACGGGGAGGAAAAAATAGACCTTGGGAAATATCGCGGCAAAAGAATACTTGATAAAGTTTACCTCCATCCAAGTGACGCGAAGGCAAATCCTATTGTTTTGAAAAACATAGAAGAAGCAGATGTTGTTATTGCGGGTCCCGGGGATTTGTACACTACTATTCTGCCGGTGCTTATTGTAAAAAATATTAAAGAAGCTCTTGTCAAAAGCAAGGCAATTAAAATATTTGTGGTCAACGTTGCCAACAAGCCATTTGAAACCAGAGGGTACAGCGTGGATGACTATATAGAAGCCGTTGAAAAACACTTGGGAGTTTTTCCTTTTGATAGAGTAATAGTTAACGATAACTTCTCTCCAAAAATTCCGAATATCTATCGCTATAAGTATGTAAATATAGAAAGCAAAAACAACCACAATGGAATTAAAATTATAAAAAAAGATATTATAAACGAAGAATTTCCTCTTTATCACAACTCTTCAAAACTTGCAAAGACGATACTTAGGAATATATAATTAAAGCATGATTCTTAATATACTTCAAATTATTATAACAGTTGCTCTTATTGGGGTGATCCTTCTTCAGATGCAGGGAAGCGGTTTGTCTTCGGCTTTTGGAGGGGGAGGAGAAATGTACAGAAGTAAACAAAGTATAGAAAAAGTGTTAATATTTGCTACAGTTGTACTTTCGGTTCTTTTCGGGGTTTTATCAATAATACTTCTTATTCCTCAATAATATAAATTTTATGATTTACTTGCGGCGCAGGTTAATATCTTGGTTAATCATCGCGTATATAAAAAAATGGAGGAAGCTAATTTTTCTTTTTTTCGGAATTGGACTTCTGGTGTTTTTTATTTCCCGCTGGGCTGTATCAGAGCTAATGACTTCAATTCGAATTTCAAACGTTGAAATTATTGGGATGGTTGGATCGTACTCTGTTGACGATTTACCAAATTCAATTTTATATAAGATATCCAAAGGTTTAACAGCTGTTCAGATAGACGGTACCGTGAAAGGAGATGTTGCCTCAAGCTGGAAAATAGAAGATGGCGGCAAAAAATACACCTTTTACTTAAAAGAAGACATATATTTCACCAACGGAAAAAATTTGACGTCTGAGGATGTGAAGTATAATTTTGCTGATGTATCCGTGGAGAGGCCTGATAAATACAGCATCGTCTATCTCTTAAAAGACAGCTATTCTCCTTTTCTTATTACATTATCAAAGCCAATTTTTACAAAAGGATTGGTTGGAGTATCTGACCATAAAGTAAAAGATTTAAAGCTAAACGGTGACTTCGTGGAGCACATAAATTTGGAATCAAAACAAGGAGATATAATCATTTATCAGTTTTATCCTACTGACTCTTCTTTAAAAATGGCTTACGGGCTTGGAGAAGTTACAAAAATAGTAGACCTTTCTGATGTTAAATTTAGAGATACATCATTTAACGATTTTGAAAATTCCAAAATCGAAAAAAGGGTTAATTATAGACGCCAGGTTACTTTATTTTACAATACCAAAGACAGTACTGTTTCGTCCAAGAGACTAAGAGACGCTTTTTCTTATACAATTCCTGATAACTTTGAGGAGGGAGAGAGAAGCTTTGGGCCATTTCCCTATTTTTCTTTCGCGAGCCAAAACATAGTGGAGGAAAGAAGACAGGATTTGGTACACGCCAAGGAGCTTTTAGATAGCGCAAGGGAAGAGGGAGAAATATCAGAAAATATGTCTATAGAAATAAAAGTATTGTTAAAACATAAGACTGTCGCAGAAAAGATAGCAGAAATATGGAAGGGTTTGGGAATTGAAGCAAACATTGAAAGCGTTGACAATGTGCCTTCGAATTTTCAGATATTCTTAGGAGAATTCAATCTGCCTCAGGATGTTGATCAATATGTTCTTTGGCATTCCGGTCAAAAAACAAATATTACGCATTATGCCAACCTAAGAGTAGATAAGCTTCTAGAAGATGGAAGGAAAGAAATAGATTTTGAAAAAAGGAGACAAATTTATACTGATTTTCAAAAATTTATCCTATCCGATCCTCCAGCTTCTTTTCTCTTTTTCCCTTATGTTTATGATGTTGAGAGGAAGTAAGTTTGAAGAGAGCTTTTGAGCGCAGTTTCCTATGATATGTTATCGCGAATCTGTGGGACTCGTCGCGAATTCTTTGTACGAGATGAAGCGCTGGGGAGTCCTTTGGTAGTCTAATCTCTTTAAAATCAGAAGTGATGATTATTTCTTCTCTTTTGGCAAGGCCGATGAGCTGAATGTTAATCACTTCATTGTTAAATTGTTTCATTGTTCTAAGCGCTTTTAACGCTGCGGAGACCTGACCTTTTCCTCCATCAACAATTATCAAATCAGGGAAGCGCCATTCTTTATGACTTAATCGCCGTTCTAAAACTTGCTGCATCATGGCAAAGTCATTTGGGGAATTAGAGAAATCAGGGAGATTTCTTATTTTGAACTTTCTATATTGTGATGAATTCTTTTCTCCATTGGTAAAAACAACCATTGATCCTGTAGAATTTGTACCGCTAGTATTTGAAATGTCAAAACATTCTATTCGTTTGAAATCTTTAATTTTTATATTGAGTCTCAAAAAAGTTTTTTTAAGTATTGCCAATTCATTATTTCTAAGATCAGATTCGAGATTCGGGTTTGTTTTGTGGTCAAACTTTTCGAAAGCTTCGCTTGTGACATAAAGTATTGCGTCTATTTTTTGCTGTATTATTTGTGCTTTTTCAAATTTCTCCTCTTTACTTAATAGTCTTCTTTCGTTTTCTAACTCCTTAACTACTTTTTTTATATCTCCTTTAAGAAAAGAAACAATATGGTTGATATTTTTCAGGTACTCTTTATCGCCAACTACTTCAGGGCAGGGGCAAAGCCCCAAATGGTAATACAAACACAGTTTTTTGGGGTGATTAATTACCGATTGGAATGGAAAAATTCTTCGTACTGTCCTGAGAACCAGACGAACTGCTCCTGAATTTGGAAACGGTCCGAAATATAAAGATCCTTTGCCTGACGGTTCCTCTTCATATCTTCTGGCAATTAAAACTTTTGGATATTTATCGGAAACTGTAATTCTAACAAGAGGATACCTCTTTCCGTCTCTAAGTCTAGAGTTGTATTTGGGCATATACTTTTTAATGTTGTTTGCTTCCAAAAGTAATGCCTCAATTTCAGACCCAGCGATAATGTATCTTATCTTCTCAGTCTGGGAAACTAAAATTTTTGTTTTTTGAAGAAGGTTTGATTGATTTGCAAAATAAGAGCTGACTCTTTTTTTAAGATTTTTTGCCTTTCCAACGTACAAAATTCGGCTCTGACTGTCCAAAAAAAGATAAACTCCCGGTTTTGATGGCAAAGAAGAATAAGATGATGACAATAATGATCGCAATTAAAATTCCACCTCCTATTAAAAATTTTTTATCCAAAAAAATCGGATATGTTTCTAGAGTTTCCGAAGACAATCTGTCAGCAATCGCAATTGTAACTACATCTGATCTATTTGTCAAAATAGAAGTTGGATGAAATTTTACTTCAATAATTGATGATCCAAAAGGAGGAATTTTTTCTAAATAGGCTTCTTTAGTCTTGGGCTTGAGGAAGCCTGCCGCAATCGTAGCTACTCGGGCATCCAATACAATATTTCCAATATTCTTGATTATAATGTTCCCGTTTATCGGTAAAAAAGAAGCATAAGATTTGGAAAAATCCCATTCAATCGCAAATTGCGGATTTAGTCTTTCGAAAGAATCATCAAAGGACACCTCTATATCCTTTAGCGCTTCCTGGCCATCTAGTTTGTATCCCCCTGCTGGGATAGGGTATTGGCTGCTTTTTCCTTTTATCACAAACGCGAAGTGTTCAAAATCTAAAACGTCAAAATAGTCCAATCCTTTTGTAGTATTTCCCCAGGTGGGATCAACCATAATCCAGCTTTCTCTCTCAAAATCATAATACTCTGGCCAAGCATGCAGAATATCTTTTAACAAAGAAAGGGGTCTTTCTTTTGAATTTTGGGTATAGGCAAAACCGTCTACTTCCCGTGCGGGAATTCCTGCGGCACGGGCAAGAGCGATAAAAAGGTCTGTAAATTCAAGGCAAACCGCGGACTTGGGATTATGTAATACATTTGCCGCACCGAGTCTTTCCTTTCTTTCATCTACTCTTTTGATATCATAACTAAGATTATCAACAACATACTTGTAGATTGCTTTGGGAGTTTTTAACTTTTGAGCAAGACTCTTAATTTCATGGCTTGAGGCCTCCCAGTAAGGCTGGTCCTTTAGATACATTTGAACTTGATCCTCGGTTAGAGTGGTCTTTTGGGGAAGCCGGTTTACTTTCGCTTTTCCTTTTACAACCACGTCAATTTTTTGCAGAGACGAAAGAGAATATTCTGCAATCCAATTCCCATCATCATCAAGCGTTACATTTTGAGGTTTTGGGTCAAGGTCTTGGATCTGCACTTCTTGGTAACCTGTCGAGGGAGGAATAGCGATTTCTGTTTTAACTTTGAATAGATTTGGGTTCTGCAAATGATATATTAGATTAAATTTGTATACTTGGTAATCTCCAAAGCCGATGTATATCCCGGATTTTCCCAAATGTTCCTTCGTGAAAGTAAGGGAATCGATACTTGAATTTGCAAGATTAGGTTTTATATAAGAGGGTTTTCCAAAAGAATCAGGTACTTCTACAGACACATTAAAATTTTCAAAACTGTCCTGGTTTGAGAAACCCGGAATATTGACTTCCCAAATTCTTCCGGCTTTTTTTGCTACGCTTTGTGTATCGAAAGACAATGAAAAGTTTAATTTATTGTTTATTCCAACGGCTTTTTGGTTGAAATTCAGCTCGATTGAAGTTTCACCGTTTTTTTTGTTTATAAATGGTTTTATAGATCCGCTTTGGTCGGAAGCTTTTACGTTAGTGAGATCGTTGTACCCTACCTCTATACTGTAGGAACCAGCGTAGTACTGGGATGTTTTATTGGTAAGGCTGATTTCAAAATTTACGTTTGTAATTCCACCTTCATTGATTGTATAGATTACATTGTAGTCTGTCAGGAAATTGGATTCAGAGAGCGCTTGTGCAGGATTTATGAAGAAAAGTATTGCAAAAAGAACCGTACCAACAATAACTTTCACATATTAGACTATAGCACATTTTTTAAAAACTGCCCTGTATAGGAACGCGGATTTTTTACTATTTCCTCTGGGCTCCCAAAAGCTACAATTTCACCGCCTTTATCTCCCCCGTCAGGGCCAAGATCGATTATGTGGTCGGCATTTTTGATGACATCAAGATTGTGTTCTATTACGACAACGGTATTTCCCAAATCAACAAGTTTTATCAAGACCTCCAGGAGTTTTTCAAGATCCGCAAAATGTAATCCTGTTGTAGGTTCATCCAGCAAATATAAAGAGTTTTGTCCTCTTTTTGACAATTCGTGTGCCAGCTTTACTCGTTGTGCTTCCCCTCCCGAAAGAGTTGGAGCAGGCTGACCGAGTTTTATATAAGAAAGTCCTACATCATTTAGAGTCTTTAGCTTGTGATAAAGCCCAGGGATATTGGAGAAAAAAGACAAAGCCTCGGCAGTGCTCATTCGTAACACATCGGCAATGCTTTTTCCGTTAAATAATACTTCGAGCGCTTCCCTGTTGTACTGCATGCCATTACATGCCTCACATGTAACATATACATCCGGTAAGAACTGCATTTCTATTTTTATTTGTCCTTCTCCCTCGCATGTTTCGCATCTTCCGCCCCTAACATTGAAGGAAAATCGTCCTGCTTTGTATCCTTTGAGACGAGCATCTTTTGTTTTTGCAAAAAGCTCTCTGATATAAGTAAACGCGCCTGTGTATGTGGCTGGATTGCTTCTCGGGGTTCTTCCTATGGGTGATTGATCTATAAGATAAATATGTTTTATGTATTCGTATCCGGAAATGCTTTTGTAAAGACCAGGTTTTTGTCTGTGGAATGGGTTTCTTATCTGCATTAGAGCATGGTACAAAATATCATTTACCAAAGTTGATTTGCCGCTACCGGAGACCCCGGTTACTACTATAAATTTACCCAAGGGGAAGGATACGTTTATGTTTTTCAAATTGTGCTGGGAAGCTCCGATGATTGCTAAATGGCTTACTGTTCGAGCTTGCCGAGAGCTATCATTATTACTTCTCGACTCGTCTGCCTTCGGCGATACTTCGCTCGAAGAAGAAACCCTTATTTCTTTCTTCCCAGATAAATATTTTCCAGTCAAGGAATCTGGATTATTTTTAACTTCCTCAACTGTACCTTTGGCGACAATTTGTCCGCCAGATGCTCCTGCTCCCGGACCAAAATCTATTAGGTAATCCGAGCTTTCCATGGTTTCTTTGTCATGCTCTACAACAAGTACTGTATTTCCAAGATTTTTCAGCTTCTTTAGTGTCTCAATTAGTTTTTTATTGTCTTTTTGGTGAAGTCCTATTGACGGTTCGTCCAATACATACAGTACACCAGTTAGCCCGCTTCCTATCTGAGATGCGAGTCTGATCCTTTGAGCCTCCCCTCCGGAAAGAGTATCTGCCCCTCTTGAAAGAGTAAGGTAATCAAGCCCGACATCTATAAGAAATGTCAAACGCTGCCTGATTTCTTTTATGATGGCTTTTCCAATCTCTTGTTCTTTTTGCGACAACACAGAGTCAAGTTTGTTTATAAAGTCCAAAGCTGACGAGATAGGCATGTCACAAACCTGAATAATAGATTTATCCTTTATAGTTACGGAAAGCGTTTCTTTTTTGAGCCTCGCGCCATTGCAGGAAGCGCAGACAATGTAGCGCATAAATTTTTCGATTCTTGACTTTAAAAACATCGAATCAGTTGTTTGGTAGCGTTTTTTTAACTCTCCCAATATTCCTTTAAACTGCTCGTGTATCTCTGTTTGAATCCCCCATCTATTTTCTCCCCCGACAATATATTCCTTGTCTCCTGTTCCATATAGAAGCAGCTGTTTTTTCGCATCATTTATACTGGATAATCTCTCAGTCATCGAGATTCCATTTTCACTGCAAAAAGTCTTAAATGTCCTTGAAAACCATGTGTCACTGTCAAGCTGTGCTGAAAAAGGCAAAATTCCTCCTTCATTGATAGAAAGGTTGTTGTTCATAACCAGGTCTTTGTCGACATTTAGGATAACTCCAAGTCCGCCGCAGGAATCACATGCCCCATGCGGAGTATTGAAGGAGAAGATTCTAGGTTCGATTTCAGGCAGTGAAATATTGCAAATCGGACAAGCAAATTTTTCTGAAAAAAGCTCATCCTGCATTTTTTTTGGTTTTTCAGGGATAGAGAACCCGGGGTCTTTTATGATTGACACTATCAGCTCTCCCTTTCCAAGTTTGAGTCCCTGTTCTACATCGTTTGAAATTCTTTCCTTTTCAATGTCTTTGGACAATACGACTTGGTCTATAACAAGCTCTATAGTATGTTTGTTGGTTTTAATTAGTGAAAATTCATCATTTAGAGAATATATTTCCCTGTCTATTCGAACTTTTTTGTAGCCTCTTTTTTTTAGATCAAAAAATAATTCTGAATACTCGCCTTTTCTGTCCTTTACGATTGGACTTAAGATCAAGATTTTCAGTCTTGAATTTGTTCCTAAATTGCTGTTTTTCAGAAGAGCGAAAACAGAATTAGTTATTTGTTCGGGGGTAAGATGGGATATCTCTCTTCCGCAATTTGGACAATGCGGGTGTCCAACTCTGGCAAATAAGAGCCTTAGATAGTCATAAATTTCAGTAACAGTGCCCACAGTACTTCTGGGATTGTGAGTTGTTGATTTTTGATCAATAGAAATTGCCGGAGAGAGCCCTTCTATCAAATCGACATCGGGTTTTTTCATAACACCCAAAAATTGCCGAGCGTATGATGAAAGGCTTTCAACGTATCTTCTTTGTCCTTCGGCATAAATAGTGTCAAATGCAAGCGAGGATTTTCCACTGCCGGAGAGACCGGTAAGAACAACCAGTTTGTTTTTGGGAATTTCGAGAGTAATGTTTTTTAGGTTATGTTCTCGGGCACCTTTTATATTAATTTTATCCATAATATAGCGACCAAACATCTATTATATCTCAAAACTTTACTACTTGACAAATGTCAAAGATTTACTTTACATTATATTTGTGGGGAGAAAAATTTTAGCCGCAGTTGTTGCTTTATCAATTTTTGTATTTCCTCTATATATAAACGCGCAAGAGAGTGCAACGCCAGAAAGCAGAATGCGACTAAGAGATATAGTTGAGAATAAGACAGATGATATTAGAGAGAGTATACAAAACAGGAGAGCCGAAGTTCAGGAGCAGATGCAGGTAAAAAGAGATGAGTTTAGAGAGCGCTTGCAAACAATTAGAGACCAGGCAAAAAGATTAATAGTTGAAAGGATCGACACTAGGATGGAAGAGACAAATCAAAGAGTGGCAAATAGATTTTTGGATGTTCTTGACAAGCTCCAGGTGCTTTTGGATAGGCTGGTTGGAAAAGCAGGGAGCGCAAAATCTGAAGGAAAAGATACGGTAGAGCTGGAGGCGGCAATAGCAAACGCTCAAACAGCTATAGACAATGCAAAAACAGCGGTGGCAAGCCAGGCAGCAAATACCTATATAATTGAGATTGCCAGCGAGTCTGCCCTAAGAAGTGATGTTGGTACTGTGGTTAGTCAACTACGGACAGACCTGAGCGCTGTGCATCAATTTGTAGTTGCGGCAAAACAGGCTGTTCAAAATGTGATAGCTGAGTTGGCAAAACTTGGAGGAGTAAGATTACAACAGGACAACCCTGCTACTAGCAGTTCGATGTAAAAAATATGGAAGGAAATCAAAACCCGACCTTACCGGGACAAAACCAATCAAATCAAGGTCAAGCTGCAGGAAGCCCACAAGTAGGGTTTGGAAGCAGTGTTCCTTCGGCAAATCCAACTCCAGCTCAGCCGTTATCAAGTCAACCATCACCTCAATCATCAGCCCAGTCTCAAATGCCTTCACCAAGTTCTGGATGGACTCCTCCCAGCCAGAGTGCGGCTGACTCTTCAGGCATGGAACCAAAAAACGGGTCGAAGAGAATTAAGTTTTTAATTTTAATTATTATATTCACGGCAGCGGTGGCGGCATTGGTATATGTAATGCTGTTCAAAGGCGAACAAATGTCTCCTACTCCAACTCCTCTTCCTATAATAATGCCTACTGCTACGCCTACTATGACAGATGAGCAAGAAATTGAGAGCATTGATGTTGGGGATGTAGACACGGATCTTCAGGAAATAGAAACAGATCTTCAAAGTTTGTAATTTCTTGGTGAAGAAAATAAAGACATCTTTATTTCTACTTTTACTATTAATTCTTCTCGCGAGTATTGTTTATCTTTTTTATGTCAGAGGAGTTGCGATCGTACCCTATTTACAAGGTCCTCAAGATGTCCAGCATAGTGGCATAACGTTTGAATATGAATGGCTGGTTAAAAAAGATATGCCAACTCCCCGCACAGAGGTTTCAGCCGCGGCTGTTGGTGGGAAAATTTATGTGATTGGAGGATTTGACGGTTTTGGAAGGACGAGTAACGCTGTGGAGATTTACGACCCTTCTTCTGACATGTGGAGTCAAGGACCATCTTTGCCGGAAGGAAGGCATCATGCTGCAGCAGTTTCTGTTGAAAACAAGCTTTTTGTAATCGGAGGGTTTGCGGGAGGTTTTGATCCAAAATCAGACTTATTTTTACTGGACTTGGACATTCCTAGCAATCCATCATGGCAGAAAAAGTCAGATCTTCCGACCCCGCGCGGTGCTATGGCAGCAGCTTATATCGATGGAAAAATTTATGCTGTTGCCGGAGTAAGTAGAAATAGGCTCTCTGATAAATTAGAAGTTTATGACTTGGAAACGGGTAAATGGGAGGAGATGAAAAACGCTCCAACCAAAAGAGAACACTTGGCAGCCGCGGCTTTGGATGGTCTTTTATATGTTGGTGCAGGAAGGGAGCAGTCTCTTTCCAAAAACCTCAACGTTCTTGAAGTTTATGATCCAACAACCGATTCATGGCGTAAAGAATCTCCTCTTCCAACAGCAAGGGGTGGAGTTGCTGGAGCGTCATTTAACGGGCTGTTTGTTGTTGCGGGAGGAGAACAGCCAATCAGTACTTTTAGAGAGGTTGAGGCATACGACCCAGTTGGTAAAAAGTGGGTTGCCCTTCCAAGTCTCCCAACTCCTAGACACGGACTTTCGGCAGTAGTTATTGATAATTCTCTTTATGTAATAGGGGGAGGCAAAAATCCTGGACTTTCTGTATCTGGGAGTAATGAGGTTTTGAGAGTTAAATAAATATTAATAATCAAAATCAGACCAACCGGTATCTACCATACGCTCCTCTTGAGGCAAATTATTTATTTTTTCAATATCTTCTTTTTGCAGTGACCACTTTGTTGAGCTAAAGTTATCCTCTATTCTATTTGGATTCGCGCTTTTTGGAATCGCGATTATTCCTCGGCTCATAATCCAATTTAGTATTATTTGCGAAGTAGAAACCTCATATTTTTTCGACAAATCTTGGATAAGCTTATTGTCAAGATCCTCTCCCCTACCAAGCGGAGCATAGGCTGTTATCACAATGTTTTTTGAATCACAATAATCTTTCATTGAGTTTTGATTAAAAGTAGGATGGAGTTCTATTTGATTGTTGGAAATTTGAACGTTAGTTTTGAAAGTGTCTTCCAAATGATGCTTTGTAAAGTTAGAGACACCGATTGCTTTGATTTTTCCTTCGTTTTTAAGCTGGTTCATGGCAGCGAGCGTCTCTTCTATTGGGATTGATCGGTTTGGCCAATGGATTAAGAGAAGATCAATGTAGCGAGTATCAAGTTCTTCAAGATACCGGTTGCAGTTTGAAAGGACTGTTTCTTTTTGAAGATCAGAGGGTGGGATTTTTGATGTTATGAAAATTTCTTCTCTTCTTATACCGCTTTTTTTTACTGCGCTTGCTACTTCCCTATGGTTTCTGTACATGTCGGCTGTATCTATGTGTCTGTAGCCCGTTTTAAGGGCTGTTAGAACCGCATTCACACACTCTTCCCCGTTTAGCCGCCATGTCCCAAGACCTAAGATTGGAATATCTGTATTTTTATTGAGCCTAAGTTTTTTCACTTATTTTATTGTACCACAGATATGAAGCAGTATTTTTCAGACAATAGCATCTGCTATACTAATTTAGTGCATACAGCAACCGCTGGAAATCATAAGAGAATTGCATTAAGCGTCACAACAGATAAAGTTCCATTGGTCTCCCTTACTGCCACGGTTGCCGATATAGAAAAGGTTCTTGATACCGAGAAAATAGACCAATTCGAAACAATAAATTATATTTATATTCTTGGCGCCGACCGCAAACTAAAAGGAATAGCTTCAATAAAAGAGATTTTCAGAAATCCTAAAAATACAGTGATTTCAAAAATAATGGAGACAAATCTTATAACTTTGAGAGCGCATTCACCTCAAGAGAAAGCAGCAATGCTTGCTATAAAGCACAATATAAAAGCAGTTCCGGTTGTGGATCCAGAAGATCGATTTCTTGGAGTAATTCCATCAGATAAAATTCTTGAGATATTGCACCGGGAACACGTTGAAGATGTTTTATATGAAGTTGGGGTTGGAAGATTCACCAATCCTGTCGTAGAGCTTATTCATGCGTCGGCGCTTGAACATATTCAGAAAAGGCTTCCATGGTTGATTGTAGGGCTTTTGGGAGGAATTTTGGCGGCATATATCGTGAGCGGATTTGACCATCTTGTAGAAGAGCTCATACTTTTGGCAGCTTTTCTTCCGGCTATTGTTTATATAGGAGATGCCGTGGGAGCTCAGGCTCAGACCATAATGATAAGAAGCCTTGCGATCGACAAAGATTTACCGATTGGCAATTATGCTCTCCGGGAAGTAGTTGTAAACTCTTTTATGGGATTAATCATCGGGGCGTTTGCGGGAATTGCGTCCCAAATATTTTGGGGCAACATAGTTCTTGCTTTTATAGTGTCAACATCTTTTTTGTTAACGATTTTACTCTCATCAGTCATTGCCATTTTGCTTCCATTGATTTTTGAGAAAGTGAAAGTTGACCCGGCCATCGGCTCCGGCCCAATCGCGACAGTAGTTCGCGATATCCTAAGCATCCTCATCTACTTCACCGTCGCATCGATATTTTTAGGGTGGGTGTAAAAATATTTCTTAGTAGTGAAAGATAGTGAGCCGGACAGGATGGTTCGACAAGCTCACCATTTTATTCGTCAGACTTACCTTCGGCAAGGCTCCGGGTTTTACTTAATCTTGTTAATTTTTCCTTATCTCCTTCAATTAGCGAATTCTTCTTTGCGGCAGACCATCCTTTGAGCTGCCTTTCTCTTTTTTCAGCTTGCTGTCTAGTTAAATAAGTTTCTTTATAGACAAGCCGGATATCAGAAAACTCTTTTGTTGCTATATTTTCTTTATTGATGTGAGATTTAAATCTATTATCAATATTTGATGTTAGACCAATGTAGTATGTTTTCCGATCGCAAAGAAGAATATAAACAAACCAAGGTGTTTTCATAAAGGATAAAACCCTGAGCTTGTCGAAGGGTGAGCCGGACAGGATTCGAACCTGTGACCAAGAGCTTAAAAGGCTCCTGCTCTACCGCTGAGCTACCGGCCCATCTAGATACAATTATA
>MFNO01000004.1 GCA_001782075.1 Candidatus Levybacteria bacterium RIFCSPHIGHO2_01_FULL_38_26 | reverse complement strand
TTTCTCCCCCACTCAGCCATCACTGGCAGAATCATATTTTGTGAAACCGCGCGGGAATACTTGGAGTGCAAATGAAGATCGGCAACGTAATGCATAAATTTATTTTAACATAAAACTTGCCCATCGGTGGTATAATTCAGGCATGAATGAAAATGAAAACCGGAGCAATGAATTAATTAGAAAACAAAATCACGTCAATCAGTTTCTAGAATCAGGAATCGAAGGCAATATTAATAGATTCCCTATTAGCGGACGATTTGATCCTAATCTTGGCAAAGCAATTCCTAAGTTATATGTGGCATATTTTTCCAACCCAAACCAACCTTCTAGAAGCGATCTTCTGGAATTTAGCAACGACCCAAGGTTAAACCTAAACCTTTATCGTAGGAAAATATTTGGCCTGGTAGTTCCGCCAAGAATACAAGATTGGGAGGAAGATAACCCGAGGCTTAAAAGAGCGGTGGAGAGAAAAGCTTCAAGCGAAGGATTTCCATCAGAGGTGCTTGTTTTTGCAAGGCAACCTGGATCAAGAAAAGAATTAGTTGTGTTATGTTCTATAATAAAAGTGTCTCCCCAAACAGGACTTTCTGAAATCCAAAACGCCCTAAGATTGAAACTACGAAGACAAGCAGTGTAGCTCAATAGTTAGGATTAATGAATTGTTTTACAATCTGAAATATATGATGTATAATCATCGTCAAATGGAAACACGAGAACATATACCACACGTGTTGCTGCCTCAAGTAAAAAGAGATACAATTGACGATTTGAGACGAGCCAGGCTAGAAACAGACCCAGAATCATTTGTAAAGACAGGCATACCAACAGAAGATCCACTGCGAAATTTTTTATCAAACCTACCCAATCCTTTAACGAGCTTAGGAGGGCAAGAAGTATATATTCTTCTGGCTAGAGAAGCTCAGAAGATGGGAAAAGAATTACAACGTCCATCCTCTGAATATATACAAGAATACTCCATGGACACGCCTATATTTACTCGAGATCCAAGAAACTTAAACAGAGTTGAAACAGAAGATACTATTACTTTCATCGAAAAGAAAAATATAAATTCATTGTTGGAAAGGTTTCATGCAGAAAACCCTTTATTAATGAATAATATTAAACATACATACGAATCATATCAACTAGGCCAAAGCAATCGCCCTAATCCTACAATGAATTTAACAAAAACCGATAAAATAATTGGCTATATCTACACCTACGAACTTCTACATAATTATGCAGAAAATCAATGGATGAAAAGATTAGGCATTGACTAAATGCTTATTTCTTTCCCTGTTGATTGTACATACTAATTAATTCCTTAACCGTTGTCGCATCCTCGGCGCGCTTATCTCCTCCTCTGAAGGACACCAAACGCGGAAACCGAAGCGCATAGCCAGGCTCCTTCACTCCATCATTAATAATAGCTCCTGCCGTATGAACAGGAGAACGCGTGATCTCATCAGCCAATACCTCTATCACAATTGAAGGACGAATCCAAACAGAAGGGATAGTCAATGAATTAACTCTTGCCGGCTTATGATCCACTTTTACTTTATCCGCTCTTTTGTGGATCTCTCTCCATTCCTCGTCTGTCAAGCCTGTTCCAATTTTCGAGACCGTCACGAACTCATCTTTATCATCATCATAAAGCCCGACTAAAAGCGCTCCTGCTCCGAATGCTGTTCTTTTCCCTTTCCCTGAAATATAGCCCAAAATCACACAGTCTATTGTGTCCTGCAGCTCTCCGGCAGAGTGTCTCTTGAGCTTCACCCAATTAAAACTCCTCCCTCCTGCTTCATAAGGAGATTCTGTTTTTTTAACTACTACTCCCTCAAGACCTTTTGATATCGAGTCTTCAAGCATAAGCTGCAAATCTTTTGGATCATCAAGAATCTTGCCTGGGGAAGGAATAAGAATATCGTCTTGTTTAACTGTCTTTTTTAATATCTCCATCCGCTCAACAAGCGCTGTATCTATAAGAGACTTCCCATCAACATACAAAATATCAAATACAAAAGCTCTCAAGGGTAGACTTTTTGCCATCTCCAATATATTGTGTTTTCTTCTTCTTTTTGTTGTCTCCTGGAAAGGCAAAAATTCTTCAGATTCTTTTTGGTACGCCAAGGCCTCCGTATCCAAAATTGCCGTCTTTGCTCTTACCTGTTTTAGGGCCCCTTCTATCAGCTCCGGAAACATATGCGTCATATTTTCAAGATTTCTGGAAAACATAGAGACCTTGTTGCCATCTTTGTGAATTTGCACTCTGAATCCGTCATATTTAGGAGTCGCGTGGATTCTCTCCCCCATCTTCTCAAAAACTTTTTCTGGATTTGGCAATCGTTCGCAAAGTTCTGACCTAATTGGTTTACCAATCTGTACTTTTAATTTTTGAACAGAATCCAAACCTTCTTCCCACAAAGTTTTGGCAATAAGACCCAAGTCCGAAGTTCTATTATATGCGCCTTCAAGGGGTTTTCTAGCCATGGTTCTATCAAATTTTGCGCCAGCCGCGTTTGACGCGGCCTTTGCCAAACCATCCAAGACAGTCGGATCTCCAATGCCCAGGCGTATGTTGCCAAGGGGAATTCTTACCAGATGTTTTGCTGAAACTGGGTCGAGTTTCTTTAAAAGATCTGATAATAGAGTTTGTCTTTTCTCAACCGTCCCCTCTCCCGAAGTCTTGGCTATTTTTGTCAATATTTCAAACACTTCGCTTACAGATAATTTTTGATTTTTGTCCCGAGCTTGTCGAAGGATTGATTTTTGATTTTTAGACAGTTGCTCAGCTACTAAACCCATATCACCAACCTTACCGTACAATATCAGAACTTCTTCTTTGGTAGAACTATATGCTTTCGCCAATGCCTGAGCGACTGTCTTCTCCGCCATACCTATCTCAATAGGTTCAAAAAACGGAGCAATTCGTCCCTGCGTCAGATAAACAATTTTATCTATCTCGTCTTTCGAAGATTCTTTGAAAAGATCGGATAAAATATCAATCAAAGCAAGTCTCGAAGAAGTCTCTTCCAGCTTTTCGAAATAGGAAGAAAGGATTGCAAATGTCACGCAACTATTGTATCACAATAATTTTTTTGTTAAACTGTTTAAACATGGATCCAACGCCAGAATCAAAACCCGAGAACATAAAGCAACAAGAAATACTAATGCCAAGAGAAACCGCTCGTGCGTTGGGCGCTGGATTAAGAAAACTTATGGGTGGGCAGCTTGAACAGATTAAGCCATATGTTAATAATCTCAAGAATAACCCACAGGTAAAAGATGACGATGTAAATGCAATGGAAGAATCTATCACGAGAGTACTTGATTTAATATCAAACCTTCGATATTCTGAAGAGGTAAAAATTATTCCACGTATAGGCGGGTCTGATTTCGTTTTCTCGGAAGAGAGACAAGAAGAGGAAGAAATTCCCCAATCCGAAATTATTATCAACGACTCTACTACCCCAACGCTTAACGAGCTCAACAATGCCCTGCAGCATAACTTTAACAACGCGCTTGGTCCTCTTCGGGGACATTCTGAAATGATCAGCCTTGGAGCTCAAGATGAAAATACAAGAGAAAGCGCAAATCAAATACTTTCAAGATTTCAGGCTGCCTATAATGAGCTGCGTCCCATACAAACTGCAGATTATCAGCTAAAAATTTCAAAAGATGTTTCTGGGGATACCACCATTACCCCAATAACCCGACCTAATACGCAATAAAAACTCTAAGCCATCACGTATTTTGCGCCTTTGGTTACTCCCTGCTTCTTTACAATGCCGTTTTTTAACAAAACTTTTAATTCATTTAGTATCGTGTCCTCAGACACCATTGGAAATAATTGCTCAAAAGATTTATTTTGCAAGTAACCTGCCTGCTGGATATATTCAATAATTTTAAGCTGGCGATCCGTTAGGAGAAGAGGTTTCCCCCCAAGTTTCTCTTTAATCTTCCCGTCTACAGATATCCTCTCCACCCTTTCTTTTATTTTAGAAAGCTCAATTGCTAATCCTTCTGTAAAATACTCAAGCCAATTAGTCAAATCCCCCTGATTTTTCTCAACGCTCTGCAGCGCCGAATAATAATCCGAAGAGTTAAAGTCAAAATATTCTTCAAGAGAAAAGAATTTTCGAATATCATATCCTTCCAAAAACAAAATTAGGGTCGACAAAGCTCTGGCAACCCGCCCATTTCCATCAACAAAAGGGTGAATTCTTACTAATTCATAATGAACAATTCCGCTTTTCAAAACGGGATGAATATCCTTGTTTTGGGACGCATTTATAAATGCAATAAGTTCCTTAATTTGTCTTGACACCGATTCTGAGCCAGGCGGACGAAATGCTACTTCCAGGGTTCTGTTATTCTTAACCACGACCTGTGTTTTTCTATATTCCCCACATTTTTTTGGATCGAGAATTCTATCAACTGTCAATATGTGCAGATGCTTTATTAAATTTTCGTCAATCTGATCTTTGAGCTTTGAGTTATCGACTTGAGATTTATCAATATATTCCATTGCTTTTCTGTAGTTAATTACCTCTTGTATATCACGATCTCTTGCAACTACTTCTTCCCCCTGCATAACCTGCTCTGCCTGGATAAGATTCAGCTCATTTCCCTCGATATGCGTGCCATAATGAACAGTTCTTACCAATGCATTTTCTCGAAATTGTTTTTCGTAGTAGGGCAAAAGCGGCGCATTGTCTATAACTTCACGACAGGCTTCGATAATGCCTATATTTTTTAGGATTTTGTTAGTAATGGTAAACTTAGGCTGATACATAAAAAGCTCAAAGGTCAAAGCGCAAAGATCAAAGTCTAGTTTAAAGTTTAAAAACTTTTAGCTTTGAACTTGGTTTTGATTTTTTATTTTTTGATTTTTGACTTGTTACATAGTATTATACATTCATGCCGGAAGAAACTCAAAAAACCACTGCTGCGCAAAAAAGACTTCACATTGAAGTAGTCAGGCAAATGCTGACGTTAACAACCAGCGGTTTTGGGTTGGTTGCGGCTCTTGCATGGAACAGCGTGATTCAAGAATTTGTCAATAATTATATTAAGAAGTGGCTCCCTCAGGAAAGCGGCATTATCTCGCTCTTAATCTACGCGATAATCATTACAGCTCTTGCGGTCTTTATAACCATCCAGCTCTCAAGAGTCCTAAAAAGACTGGAAAATAGACAATAGCATACGCCTACGTTTGCTTTTGAAATTTTAATTTCATATACTGAAACCATATGCGGTATCCTTGGGTCTGCCTATCAATCTGCGGTGTCTGGCTAGCATCGCTATTGGTAATTGGTTTTAAAATCGTTGATTCTACAACTTTATATTTGTATGCTTCTGTTACGGTTCTTATTATCTTCTTTTTGGGCTTTGCGAGAAACTGAAAATGGATTTAAGTCCATTTTCATCCTGAGACTCCTGGAGGATCTATGTTCAGATTTATCTATATCATAGGCGTTCTAACCAAATACTCCTTTATTTACATTCTAATAAAGCTAAATCTTTATTCAAAACCAAAGGAAAAACTTTTTCGGAACTTCTTCGAAGAAGCAGGAGGATCATTTATTAAATTCGGACAACTATTGGCCCTTAGGGTCGATGTGCTGCCGAAAGAATATTCGCTTGAGATGATCGCCCTTTTTGACAATGTAAAACCTTTTCCCTATGAGGATGTTGAAAGAATTTTCCTTGAAGAACTTGGAGCAACTCCTCAAAAAATATTCAAAGATTTTCAGAAAAAAGCATTTGCCTCAGCCTCATTCGGTCAAGTACACGGAGCAAAACTCGAAGATGACCACATAGTGATAGTCAAGATACTAAGACCAGGAATTGAGGAAATGGTCGCAATAGATTTCTTGCTGATTTATATTTTTGCTGTCTTTGCAGACATATTCTTCAAAATTGACGCACTTCCCTGGAAAGAATTCGCTGGGGAATTCAGACGTTGGACAAAAAATGAACTTGACTACCAAATTGAAGCTAACAACATGGAAAAAATTCGCAAGAATGCCTCAGTCAATAAAAATATTGTGATACCAAAGACATATCCAAAAATCTCAACTAAAAGAATTTTGGTTGAAGACTATATAGAAGGTATTCCTCTGAGCCGAGTATATCTGGGTCTAAAAGACGGAAGGCTAACTCCTGAAAAACTAAAAAAAAGAGGTATAGATATCAAAAAAATACCAAGTATTTTTACTCAAGAATTTCTAAGACAGTTTTTTATGGATGACGTCTTTCATGCCGATCCACATCCCGGAAACATTCTGCTTCTTCAAAACAATAAAATTGCCCTAATCGATTTTGGCATTGTTGGCAATACTATTAAATACAACAAAGCCGCATTTGTAAAATCAATCACTAGTTCGTTAAAACCCAAAGATTTTAAAAATCAACATGAATCAATATTTCATTTTGCAAATTTTTCAAGCGAAGAACTAAAAAGCATCATAGGAAGCGCCCTCCCTGCTGATGCCTCAGAAAAAAGATTTGAGGAGATATTTTACCTTCTCTCTCATCATTTTTCAAAAACAGTAAACAAATTGGTTGCTGTTGGCAGAAAAGAATTGGAAAACATGACAAAAGACTATACAGTATTTTATTTACAAATCATAAAGGCTGGACAAAAATATAAAGTAAAGCTTCCAAAAGAGGCTGTATTATTTATCAGAACTCTCAGTATAACCGGGTTTTTATCCAAAGAGTTAAATTTTGATTATATGTTGGCTGAAGAGATGAAAAAGTTTCTTATAATTCATCCTGAAGAAACATTATTAAATGATGACGATTATGTCCCTCTGTTTAAAAGAATCAATAGGGAAAAGGCCATAGAAAAGCTGAATAACTGGCTGGCCTATTTAGTTGAGATAGATCCCGAATTATATCAACTTGTCAAAGAAAAGTTTAAAGAATATAATGCAATAGACAAGTAATCTCAATGGATAAATTTCTGAACTTTTACAGCAAGTATCCTTGGGTCGCGATAGTAATCGTAATACAATGGCTTGCAACTGCATTTATTATCATATATGCAGAAGAACTTGACGTTGCGACCGTAATGGGAGTTGCCTTCCTTTCTACAGTAATCTTTTCCTACTTTGGCTTCAAGCTTCCTAAGGGATAGTTTTACTTTTTTAAATATTTTCTGAGTAGCCAAATACCGACAGCTCCAATCACCACGAAGCCAAAATACTTGAGAAACAACTCAACCAGGGTCACTCCAAAAAGATAAGCGATGCTTCCCCATACCAAACTCCAAAATAACTGCGCAATAAAACTAAGAACCAAAAACCTCTTTATAGGGATCTTCATAACGCCTGCAGCAGTAGATAAAAAAGAAGCGCTGCCTGGGTGAAAATATCCCAAAAGAATTGTTCTTGTCTCGTTGTTTTCAAGCTTTGCCTTTGCGATATCGATCCCTTTTTTAAGACCCATATGATTCAAGACGCGATACCAGCCATATTTCCCCAAAAAATAATTGATGATATATCCGCTCATAAAACCTGCTATTCCAATTCCCAAAGCAATGGGAAACTGAATAACGCCCGTCTTTGATAGAGCTGCTCCAAGAAGCACTACCGTTGCCCCAGGCAAATACAAACCCACAATAAATGTCCCTTCCAAAAGAGCTCCTAAAAAAATAATGTAATACCCGTATGCTCCATACAAATTCTTGGCAATGGAAATTAATGTTTCTGCGTCAGGAACTTTTCCTTTTACAAAAGCGAAGAAAGCGAGATAAAAACCAATGACTAGCGTAATTATAAGTATCTCTGGAATTTTATCTCTAAAGTTTTTGTTATTTTCCATACCAGCTCCATGGCCGTTTTATTTTATTATCAGATGTCTCATCACTTTTGGTATCTCATCCGCCAAATCTGAAGAATTAAAGTAATACCCGACTTTTTCAAAAAGCTTCTCCCCTGCTTTTTTATTTATATATGATCCCGCGCACGCGCTCAAAAATGCATCATTTTTGCAATACAAGGCTGCCACCAAACCAGCTAGTACGTCTCCTGTTCCTCCTTTTGTCATCCCCGCATTGCCACCAATTATTCTTACACATTCAGTTGGCGAACAAACAATATCTTCCTTGCCTTTCAAAAGAATAATGCAGTTGTACTTCTTCGCCATCTCCTGAACATATTCTTCGTCAACTTTTGACTTTTGACTTTTGACTTTGAAGAGCTTCTCGAACTCTTTTCTATGAGGCGTAAGTATGGCATTTTTGGGAATAAACTTAGGATCAATCGTCTGAAGGCTTCCGCCATCGATAACCCATTTTTTATGCGGATACTTCTTTAATAAACTTTCAGTGAGTGTTTTTGTATCATCATCACCCTCTTCTTGTCCTTCAAATCTTGGAAGACCAGGGCCAATCAAAATACAATCCGCTTCTTCTGCGTACGAGTCTATTTGGCTTCGTTTTACTACAATTCCATCTCCAAACTCACGCTTTGCTTTTTGTACAATTTCGTTGTTTTCGGTAACTGAAGAATAAAAAACCATATCAACAATTCTCGAGGATATCTTAAGCGCCCACAAAGACGCGGCATGAAAAAGCTTTGATCCGCCAATTACCAAAAGTTTCCCGTTTTGTCCTTTGTGAGAACCCGCTGATGGCTCGTATAGTTCTTTTAACAAACTGGGGTTAAATTTTTCCATCACTAACCAATTCTACCACACTTGCCTCCTTCAAGAATCCACCTTCTGCCAGATCTCTATGTGTCGTTGTGATAATCGTCTGTTGTTTGCCTAGCATTTCAAGGACTAAATTAATATGCTCCCTGTCAAGCTCAGAAAAAATATCATCAAGTAGTAAAATTGGCCGCTCGGAAAGTTTTTTTTCAATAAACTCTAGCTCGAAAAGTTTTAACTGTAAAACCACCAGTCTTTGCTGCCCGCGCGATCCAAAGAATTTCACATCATGGGTAGTCTGTATCTCGTTGTTAAACATGTGCAGCGAAAAATCATCTCTGTGTGGACCAACCAAAGTTACCCCTGCTCCCAATTCTGCATTTTTATACTGCGAGAGTCTATCCTTTGAGATTATGCTTTTGTCGTAAAAGATCGTAAAGTCAAAAATGTCCTTTTTGGAGTTATTAAAAAAGTTTATAAGCTCTTCCCTCTTTTTAGTAATAACTGTGCCTGTTTTTATCAAAATACTATCCCAATACTCAAACTGCCTCTCATCTCTGACTCCACTTTCTCTCACTCTCTCAAGCAAAGCATTTCTCTGCCGCAAAGCCTTGGTAAATTCCAGAAGATTTTTTCTGTAATCGATATCTGTCTGTTCCAATACACTGTTTAGAAAATTTCTCCTCAAAGAAGGTGAGCCAACGACCATATCCAAATCCAAGGGAGAAAAAACCACGGCAAGAAGATTACCTACAAAATCAATTCTTTTTTTACTAACTCCATTAACCTTGTACTTCTTTTGATTTATACTTCTTTCTCCTCCAGCTTTGGCTATTATAACCTCAAGCCCGACTTCGCCAATCAAGCCAGAAAGACGGGCTATTTCTTCACCAAACCGCACTACTTGTTCATCTTTTTCTGTTTTAAGACTCCCTCCTCTTGACAGGAAAAAAATAGCTTCTAAAAAATTAGTCTTGCCAGAGGCATTTGGACCGATGATAAGAGTGGTATTTTTATCAAAGTTAAATTCTGATTTTGTGTAGTTTCTGAAATTCTGAAGAGAAATGGACTTTAAAAACATTGCTAAATTGTTACATTGCTACATTGTTAATATTCAACAATGAAACAATCAAACAATCAATCAATTATCGTTCCCTTAAACTTCTCTCCCTCTATTGCCTTATGTACATTTTCAAGATCTCTTCCATCCAGATAAAAAACTTTTAACCCTAGTTCTGAAGCAAGCTTTGCGGCAATCGGATCAAACGGCTCGTGTTGTCCTGGTCTCCATGTGTCTCCTACCATCAAGCGGTAATCTTTCCAAGAAACTTGAGGCAGTGGCTTTGCGTCTTTATATTCGTTCGGATCTTTATCGTACACATAATCAGTATTGCTCATTTTTATAATTGTTTTTATACCGTAGTCCTGTGCTAAAATAGCCGCGTCATAATCCGTAGACCATCCCGGTTTCCATCCGGCAGCAATTACAATTGGTTTTTCCGGTTTTTGGACAAATTCGTAGTGTTTGATGATACGAGGATGCGCCAAGTCCCTAAAGATTGTTCGAAAAAGATGGGCGTTTAATCTTGTCGCGTGAATTCCCAGCCAATCCAAATCCTCAGGCGGAAGCTCTCGCCCGGTAACTTCGGCTCCTGCGTCTCTATAGTGGCGAGACAATACTCCTCCTCCTATCAATATAAAAAATCGCCGTTTTTCTTCGGCGACTTGTTTTCTTATAAATGTATAAAATTTCTTGATGTAGGGAATATCGAGTCCTCCATTTGGGACAATAAGCGATCCCCCAAGCTTAATAACAACCGTCTCTTTATAGCTATTTGCAGTCATAAAAGAGGTAAGCCCCAAATATGAATTTTAGCACAAGGACTCCCTAAAAAGCAACCGCGAAAAATCCAGGTCTATTTTTGACATTTACTGCAAAAATATGTGCCTCGGCCGCCGAGTTTTATTTTCTGAATAGGAGTTTTACAGACTCGGCACGGCTCTTTTTCCCGTCCGTAAACCAAAAAATGATTCTGATATCCTCCCTCTTGCCCCAAAACATTTACATAATTAAGCTCTGAAGCTCCCCCCTGTTCTAATCCTTTTTTAAGAACTTTTAAAATTGCATTATATAGCTTCTTTATTTCTTCATCCGAAATCTGCTTTGCAGATCTTCTTGGATCAATTTTTGCATCAAATAAAGCATCGTTTGCATAAATATTTCCAACTCCGCTCATCTTTTTTTGATCCATAAGCAGAGGTTTTATTGGTCCTTTAGCGCGACTAATTGTCTCTAAAAATTTGTCAAAAGTCAGGTCTTTAAAAAATTCCGGGCCTAATTCATTAAAAAAACTTTGATCTTTCAATTTTGAACTTTGAATTATTTTAATCCACCCAAACTGCCTGACATCATTGTAATATACAATTCCATTATCGAGTTTAAAAATAACATGGGTAAACTTATTTGGAATTTCCTTACCAACTTTCGGAGAAATTTTAAATTTCGCGGTTTTAGAATCTCTGTAGACAAACTGTCCGGTTAATTTAATGTGGGATGTGATCGAATAACCATTGTCCAGATCAATCACTAACCCCTTCCCAAATCTTCTGACATCAACAACTTTTGCGCCGATAATATCTTTGGGGTCACCGCTAACAATCTTCTTAAGCCTCACCTCAACATCCTTTATAGTTTTACCAACAATATATTTTTGAAGTCCTAATCGTATAGTCTCAACTTCTGGAAGTTCCGGCATGATTCAATAATACAACTTTTATTTATCTTCCGCTTCCCTGACCAATCTTCTCCCCTTCCCCGCAAGATATGAATAAGTTCGCGCTACTTTGTCTATTTCAACATATGGCATAAAATATTCCAGAGGATGATCAATGTTTCTATGTCGGGAAAAACTAGGAGGTATAAAGCTTGAATTAACAACTTTCAGAATCTCTTCAATACTCCTAATTTTTCGGTAGTTTAGTTCGTTAAAGATATTCATTAAACCATACGTAGCAAAGATTACCCCTAAAACGACAGGCGTAAAAGATGGATTTATTATTATATTTGGCAAAGGGAGAACTCCACCATGCAATACGCTCCACATAAACTTATCTCTAAAATATGGGTCTTTTTCGCTCGAACACTTTTCTCTCCAAACAGACTCTCGGATTCCAGATTTTACAAAGCTGTTAAACTCTCTGATAAATACTTTTTGATGTTCTACCAAAGACAGTCTTCTTTCTGATAGCTCCTCTACCATTCTCTGGTCATTTATCTGAATATTCCATCCTTCGGGAGTTGACACAACTCTTTTATATGGATTTTCTTCTTCGGCTTTTTGGGTTTTCTTTTCGAAAATAACAAATCTTTTTGCAGCCAACTCATTCCCTTGGGCTTCTGATCGTGAACGAGACGGAGAAAGTGTGCTAAGAAAAACCTTACCTTCAAGATGCGCTGTCTGAAGAGCTCTCTCAACTTTGTCCCTATTCAATTCCATCCTTTGGGAATATGCTCCTGCATAGTTGTTTACAAACAGATTTTCTCTATCATATTCAGGTGGATTAACAAACGGCTCATGTCTATCCTGTTTTTTCTCCTTCTCTTTTTTAGGAGTTGTTTTGTCATTCTCAATATCCTGCGATTCTTGACTTAAAGAAAAAATCTCTTGCTCAATTTCTTCACGGTCATTATTTGGTATTTCCGGATTTGGAATATAATAACCGCTTCCCGGCAAAAAAGGAAAACCGTCTTTATAATACTCGACTACACGCCCAATCCTGGACTGACCCTGCTCCTGTTCTTTTCCCATGAAATACGTATTATAGGAGAACGAGCTTGGGGAATCAAATATTGTTTTACGTACCTACAGTTTCTCTTCGGAATAATATTCTCTCTCCCAAAACCAGCATCGAAATAATCATTATTCCAATAAAAACAAAAGTTCCCGGTATGCTGACCTTATCCGCAGTAAAACCGATAAACAAAACCGGAAGAGGCGTCACAAGCGCAATCATTATGTCAAGAAACGAAAAAATTCTACCCTGCATGTGGATGTCTGAATTTGTCTGTAAAATCGTTCTTGATTGAACAGCAATAATTACCGCTAATACTCCAGTAACAAAAGCTGCGACAACCGAAAAAAACCTTATTAAGGGCACTCCAAAATCCCATCTGCCCAAAACGGGAAGAAAACCCAAGATCAAAAACAAAAAACCAATCCCCAAAACTGCCCAATATATTGATCGCCTGTAGCCTAAGCCTTTTTGAATTTTCGGAAGCATGGCAACGCCCCCTACCAATCCTAAAACCAAGGGAACCATAAGAACAATACTAACTGAAGTTAAAGGCAGATAAAGATACCGCCTAACATATTCCAAAAATATAATGCTCAAAATTCCTACATTTAGCTCTACAAATATCAAAAGAGAAATCGGCAAAGAAACATTTCTATTTATCTTTATTTCCCTAACCGTTTGCCAGAAAAGATAAAATGTTTTTTTAAAAATCGTTCCTGCGGGAGTATTTGGTTTTGAAATCTTAACCTCTTTAAAACCAAGAAGTAGCACAAAGCCGATTAAAACAAAAATACTGCTCAATATAAAAGGCGCTAGCTCCCCTTTTGTTCCCAGCCCTCCAAAAAGCTCAACAATTGGGCTTGCTATGATGTAGCCCAAAATCACCGAACCCATAAGAGTAAAGATAAAAAGTGCGTTGGCGACATTTAGCTTGTCTCGCTCTACTATCAAAGGTATAGTTGCAGCTTGTGCTGGAATAAAAAAACGAGCGCAGGACGCGGTAAGAAAAGCGATAAGCATAAAAATAAAAAGACTGTTTCCTGCAAATATATATAAAAAGAACAAAACCGAAAGAAGAATATCCGCAACAAGAAGAAGCGGCTTACGGGGAACCAGATCAACTATCGAACCCGCAAATAGACCAAAAACAAAAGCAGGTAGTATCAAAGATATAAAAAATTGAGCCTGGATAAAAGGAGAGTGGGTCCTGTCTGCCAAAAGCAGTAAAACTGTGTAATTACACAAATTAAACCCAACCTGAAGAAATATTTGATTGAGCCAAAGTCGTAAAAACTGCTTGTTCGAAAGTATCATATTAGTCTGGCGCCTATATAATCCAGCTTGAGAAGAATAAGAAAAAATATTATCCCGGCTGTAACAAAAAATGCTTCTCTAGCAAGCTTTTTTTGTTTTTTAAAAACCAAAATCAAAACGATATAAAAAACACTAAGAAGACTTGCAACCGAAAACATATAAAAAGCATGCCATGCTCCCAAAAAATTCCACTCCCAAGGCTTTGGCATGGACCAATTAACAAGACCCTGAAGCGCTTGGGAAACATGAAAATAGCTAGTGACCAAAAAGCCAAAAAACAAACCTAATATTACTGCTGATTTTCCCAGTAATATTTGATTTTTGAATAGAAAAGACACGGCAATCATATTAACAACAGGCAATATTATCCCATCTCCCAAAATTGAAGAAATATACATTAAAGAAGTTCTAAATTGCAAAACAAGAGGAGAGTTTATTGCCAAAAGAAAGATGTTGAGAATTGCCCCAGCCCCAAATCCAAAGAAAAAAGTAGCCATTCCTGTTAAAAAAATAATATTTTTTTTACTATACCTGTTAAGATACATGTATTGCCTTTTCCTCTACAAATTTTTTAATTTCTCTTTTAAATCTTTCTTTAGAAAACTTTTTTGCTTGTTTTATACAATCATTAGGGTCAATTGTTAAATTGTTAAATTGTTTAATTGCTCTTTTTAAACTTTCCTCTGTTAAGTCACTAAAAAATACCCCTGTTTTACGATCAATAACTGATTCTACTACGCCACCTGATTTATAAGCAATAACTGGAGTGCCAACGCTCATCGCCTCAACCGGCGTTATCCCAAAATCCTCATCCTCAGATGCGAAAAGATAAGCTTTCGCGTTTCTCATAAACTCCATTTTCTCTTCATCGCTTACTTCACCGACAAACTCTATACTCGAGTCTTTTATTTTCTCTCTTAACTCATTTTCATACCCGGCAAATCCTCTTCCGAAAACCTTTAAAGGTATTTTATTTTCCCTGCATGCATCAATTATCAAATCTATATTCTTCGGCCTTGCAAGTCTACCCCCTGCTAAATAGCATTTTGTATTTTTTTTATACTTACTACTTGGTACATGATACTTGCTACTATCAATGTCAACAGGTGGATAAATTACAACAGATTCTTTTTTGTAAAACTTCTCAATTCTTCCTGCCACATTTTTAGAATTAGCAATAAAATAATCGACGTTTTGAGAACTTCTAAAATCAACAAGCCTTAGGAAATGATTTGCTATTTCTCCAATCGCCCTAAAAAAAATATTTTTTTTCCATTCTCTTGCTGTCGCAAACCCGTACAAATACCTCGGAGGGGTATGACAGTAGCAAAAAAGTGTAGATGATTTTTTGTTTATAATATTCGGATTATAAGCACCTGTTGCAGATACGATAACTACATCATAATTTGAAAAATTAAAAGTTTTGAACATAAACGGTACTAGGATACGAAATGGACTTATAAGTTTCTCCTTAAATGGAATGTATTGCAAAAAAGAAGTTCTTACGTCCCATTTCTCAAATCTTTCTCTATGCGGACCTAAAAACTTAGGGAGATAAACTGTTGTATAGACGGGAGCATCCGGCCAGATCTCATGCAAAGCCTCCAAAACCCTTTCCGCCCCCCCATATTCCTTAATGTAATCATGAATAATAGCCACCTTCACTAAGCTTGATTATATCTTTTTTATTTGCTTTTTACCAACTTTATTGATATATTATTGCTCCAACATTGAATTAATAAAGGACATTTATGAAAAATGAAAGAGAGCAAGACCTCACAAATCAAGAGCCGATTCGGGTTAGCTTAGGACAGGACTTTGCACCTTTTCGCGATATAAAGACCCTGGACGAATTAGGGACAGGAGAAGGCCTTGAAGATTCTTTTGCTTCAGAGCCTTTTTATGTGGAGGGAATCGGTCATGGTAGGGCAGCCTTAAAAGTGGTAGGTTTAACGACAACAGACGGTTGGTTTATTCTTGGCAACTCTAATTTATTAAATTTTTCAAATGAATCTGTTCAGCTAACTAAATTAGAATACCCATTAGCTTATATTGCAGCGAGTATAAATGAATTTTCAGGAACTATTAAAACTCAACCAGACATAATCTGCACAGTCAAAGCAGGCGATCTGGAATTACGCGCTAAAAATTTATTTTTAAAAGAAGATCTTGAAAATGGCGCCTGGTTTGACTCATTTTCAACTAAAGAAAATCCAACTTCTGAAGATTTTGTTATAATAAATGCTTCACCCCAGAACTTGAAAAGACTTGTTTTTAGGTTCGACCCAAACCTTGATTCCTCCACTCACCCCGCTTAAGAAGGGCACGATCGGGATAACAAAGGGAAGCACTATAAGAATCCCAGCTGATGATTCTTTCCTTTCTTCTTTTTTTCCTCTGTCTCCTCTGGCTCTTTTGGCTCCTTTTTCTCCTTTGAGCCATTTGGCTCAAGTCTTTTCAAAAGACTCTTAAAATCTAATCTTTCAAATTCATTTTTCAATGCTTGAAAGTTCGAATCTGAAAACGAACACTCCTCCAGGCTCAGTTTTATTGGAGCATCTATAACGATAGTCGCAAGTTTTTTAGCAAGAGCTGCTTGCTCTGCGTCGGTGACGAGTTTTTCAGCGATCTTTGGAGGAAGTGAGTCAATTTTCTTATACATATTTTCAAAGCTTCCATATTCTCTCAGAAGATTTGCGGCTGTTTTTGGACCTATTCCGGTAATTCCAGGATAATTATCTGAAGAGTCACCTATCAATGCTTTGTAGTCAACGATCTGCGACGGCTTTATTCCAAACTTTTCCTCAACCTTTGCGGAGTCATAAACAATCATATTTGTAAGACCAGTCACAGGAGCAATCATTTTGACATGAGAGTTGACAAGCTGCAAAAGATCACGGTCGCCTGAAACTATTACAACCTCCATTTGTCCGTCAAGCTTTCCCGAAACCGCCTGTACTGAAATTGTCCCGATCATATCATCGGCCTCATATCCATCAATTTCAAAAATGCTAATTTTTGCATTCCCCAGAATATCGTGGACTTTTTTTATTTGCGGGACAAGATCATCAGACACCTTAGGTCTTTTTGACTGATACCCGACATACATTTCTTTTCTAAAAGTAGGTGCCGCCCTGTCAAAACAAACCACAATATGCGTAGGCTTCTGGTCTTCCAATATTTTTATAAACATAGAGAAAAAACCATAAACTGCATTTATAATCTCTCCATTTTTTGTAAGAGGAGGCAAAGCATGAAAAGCCCTGTGCAATATTGCATTACCATCAATTAATATAAGTTTTTTCATAATCTATTTCCTAGGTTTCCCTACATTACCAAAAGCGCTGTTAAAATCTCTGTAGTATTTATAAGCCTCATCAACCGGAAATCTCCAAAGCCTTTTGTTTTTTTTATCAGGTACGGTTTTTACTGATTTCACATCTTCCCATCCCCCAGGATTAGGGTGTCCAAATACCGGATGCTCCAGATCGACATTTGAAATCTTAACTGCCTTTATTTTTTTGAGATTCTTTTTTCTTGCCAACAGTACTCTATGTAACCCGTCAAGTATCATAGGGCTTATGGTTCCATCTTCTTCCCTCTGATACTCAACTATTACCGGAAGAAGGCTAAACCGATAATCACTCTCATTTGTTTGATAGCTTATATGGCCTTCAAGATCAAACAAATCAATTTTCAGATTTCTCAAGGCTTTTTCAACCTCTCCGATTTTTGATAAGACTTTTTCCAGATAATAAAATTGGGAAGGAACTATTTTTGACACAGCGATATAGTCAACTTCAATATTCGCGTTTTTGTAAACATAAACAGAATTCTTGCTTCCTGTGGAATGCAAAAGAGTAATTTTTCTCATCCTTTCAATAAGATCTTCTTTGGAATATTTTTTATGCTTTTTTATTCTCATTCCCCTCTAATTATACCATTCTAAAGACGTATGGTAATTAGAAAAGATTAGAGTATAATACATTGTGAATGAAAAAAGGGTTATTTATTCTCGTTGACGGTCCAAGCGCATCTGGCAAAGACAGCATTATCAATCAACTCCTAAAAGATTTAGAGAAATTAAACTTAAAAGCTGACTCTATAGAAGAAACAAAAGAGAAAAATTACGATCGGGAAAAAATATTACTTGCAAAGGAAAAAGGAGATAAAGAAGCGGCAAGTGTGATAATTAACCAGCGAAAAAAGCTCTACCAAGAAATAGTTATGCCTACACTATTAAAAAAGATTGTAATAGCAAACCGCGGGGAGACAACAACGCTTGCCTATCAAACTCTAAATAACGAGCTGACTATGCAAAATGTGTGGGATATGCACAGAAACCAAAACATACCTCTTCCCAGCCTTGTGGTTATTACTAACTGCAGTGTAAAGGAGGCAATACGAAGAGAAAAATTAAGAAAACCATCATTAGAGGAGAAGGACGGAAAGTTTATGAGCGGAAAGTTTACCATAGATTCAAAAAAAATGGGTTTTGAAAACAGGACCCGAGTTCATGAAGCTTATGAAAAAGTAAAAAATTTTCTAGAGGAAAAAGGGGTTCCGGTTACCTATCTTAATACTGACAACATGAATATTCCCCAAGAAGCTGAAAGCATTCTAAACTTTATTACAAGCAGAAAAATAATTCTTGTTGACATGGACGGAGTGTTGGCTGATTTTGAAAAAGGCTTTCTTGATTCTTGGCAAAGAAAATTTCCAACTCACCCGCATATTCCGCTTAAAGATAGAAAAACATTCTCTGTTTTTGATGATTATCCAAATAATTTAAGAGACGACGTTGGTAAAATCGCAAGAGAAGCCGGTTTTTTTCAAAATCTTCCTGAGATAGAAGGCGCAAAAGAAGGACTCGAAGAAATTCAGAGGTTGGGACACGAAGTTTTTATATGCACAAAGCCTATTGACCGATACGAAAACTGCGTGCTTGAAAAATACAATTGGGTAGAAAAACATCTGGGATATGAGTGGACGAAAAAAATAATTGTTACAAAAGATAAAACTCTAATTCACGGAGACATCCTCATCGATGATCGGCCTAAACACAAAGGCCTGAGGAAACCTGTATGGAAACATATTCTCTTCGATAAGCCTTACAATAAAAATGCAAAAGAGAACATAAGAATAACATGGAAGAGCTGGAAAGAAGCATTAAGCCTATAGCTAACTCTTTACCGGCACAATAGCTTTTTTGGGACCAAGAAGATCTATAAAGCTTTCCGCTTCAATCGTCTCTTTCTTCAAAAGCTCCTCTGCCAACAAATCAAGCTTGACTCGCAGTTTTACTAAAATTGTAGTTGCTGTTTTATAGGCAACATCTGTAATTTTTCTAACCTCTTCATCTATTTTTGCCGCCATATCAGGGGACACGTTAGCTTGTTCATAGAAACGTTTTCTCTCCCCATCCAAATTCATAGGACCAAGTTTGCTCATTCCATATTCTGTAACCATAGTTCTTGCCACCTCTGTGGCTTTGGCTATATCATCTGATGCTCCTGTTGTCATTTCTTCAAATACCAAACTCTCTGCCGCTCTTCCTCCAAGCATGACACTAATCTGCTCCAAAAGACGAGTTTTTGTTTCATGCACATGTTCTGTGGGCTCCATCATGGTATGTCCTAGAGAAACTCCACGACTAACAATAGAAATTCTATGAACAGGGTCCATATTAGGCATATGCCAAGAAACAAGAGCGTGTCCCGCCTCGTGATACGCTGTCATTTTTCTATCTTCATCTGACTGAAGCCTTCTCTTCTCAGGACCAAGCTTTACTTTTGTTGCTGCTTCTTCAATATCCTTCATATCAATTGCCTGCTTATTGAGCCTGGCTGTTAAAATAGCAGATTCGTTAAGCATATTCTCAAGGTCTGCCCCTGAGAATCCAACTGTTCGTTTGGCTACTTTTTCCCAATCCACATCTTTTGCGAAAGGCTTGCCTTTGGCGTGAATTGCCAAAATCGATTTTCTGCCCACAATATCTGGCATATCCAAGATAACCCTTCGATCAAAACGTCCTGGTCGAATTAACGCCGGGTCCAAAACGTCAGGCCTATTGGTTGCTGCAATAACAACCAGCTGTTCAGTTGGCGCAAATCCGTCCATCTCAACCAATATCTGATTTAGCGTTTGTTCTCTCTCATCATGTCCAGCCATCACGCCAATGCCTCTTTGTCTTCCAATGGCATCTATCTCGTCTATAAAAATAATCGCGGGCTGGGCTTTTTTCGCAGTATCAAATAGGTCACGGACTCTGCTTGCTCCGACTCCAACAAGCATCTCCATAAACTCAGATCCTGCCATGGAGAAAAACGGTACGCTTGCCTCGCCTGCCGTTGCCCGGGCAAGAAGTGTCTTTCCAGTCCCGCTTGGACCAACCATCAAAACCCCCTTTGGAGTCCTGGCTCCAACTGCTTTGTATTTTTGGGGATTTTTCAAAAAATCTACAATTTCCGTTAGCTCTTGCTTTGCCTCATCTACTCCAGCAACATCGGCAAACCCAATCCTTGGGGTATCTTTGCTGAATAACTTTGCCCTGGATCTACCAAAAGAAAAAATATTCTCCTGAGCTCCTCTTGCCTGACGGAAAATAAAGTAGAAAAAAGCAACCATCAAAAGTATCGGAAGGATATTAGAAAGAACAATTAACCAGCTCCCAACGCCTGTCTGATCATTAACTACAATCTTTGTTTTATCTAAATCTTTATCTGAAATACCAGCGTCTCTAAACATCTGATAGACATTTGCTCCCGATTCTTTAAAAGCATGGATAGTCTCATCCCCTTTTTTTACTGCAAGCTTGTTGTCTGTAATCTCGATTTCTGAAACTCTCCCAGCTTTTACATCAGAAATAACCTGTGATATGGGAACGGTTTTTGTTTGGTCAAAAGACTGTTGATTAATCCCCATGAAAATAAACGTCATAAATAATATGAGAAATCCATAAAGAAAAATATTTTTCCAGGAAGTATTTATCTTAAATTTTAAAATTTTTGGTTTTTTATTGTGTTTTTTTCCGTTTGTGCTCATAAAATTTATTTAATTATTATACCATAAATTTACTTCAGAGGATCATGTCCTCCCTTTGCCCACGGATGACAACGGATGATTCTTTTTAAGCCAAAAAACAAACCCTTAAATACTCCGTATTTCTCAATCGCCTGATATGTGTAATTGGAGCAGGTCGGCTCGTATCTGCAAACAGAGTCTGAGATAAAAAGAGCTCTAAAAATCGTCTTATGGAAAAAAGAGGTTTTTTGATAGAAACGGATAAACCAGAGAACAAAATTTTTCACTTCCTAAATCAACCCCATCTTCTTTTTCACTTCCCCCATCGTCCTATCTGCCATTTGAAGACACTTTCTGTTACCTTCATCAATGATGTCATCAACAAGTTTAGGATCTTCTTTGAAGATTTTTCTTTTCTCCTGAAACGGCTGCAGTTCTTCGTAAATTGCCTTCGCCAAAACCTCTTTCAGCTCTGTGTAGCGAATTTTTTTATCTCTGTAATCCTGTTCAAATTTTTTATACTCAACATCAAGTTTTAGTAGTTTTAACAGTTTAAATAAGTTCGCAACTCCACCCTCTTTTGGAAGCTCTCCGCCGATTTGTCCGCTATCTGTTGGAGCAGCTGCCAAACGCTTTCTAATTGTCTCCAAATCATCAGTTAAAGTAATATAACTCCCCTCAACAGACTTACTCATCTTTCCCCCGCCTGCTAACGAGGGCACATATTCACCTTCTGTTTTAAATCTTTGCGGCTCAGGAAATGTTTGCCCAAACATACCATTAAACTTTCGTGCGATTTCCCGCATTACTTCAAGATGCGGCTCCTGGTCTATCCCAACGGGCACCAATTCTCCCTTATACAACAATACGTCTGCCGCCATAAGAACCGGATAATACAAAAGCCCCATGTTCACATACTTTGGGTACTGAGCTTTTTTGTCTTTGTATGTAGGCAAATCTTCAAGACGTGAAACAGGATAAATAGTTGCAAGATAATAGGAAAGCTCTATATGCTGCGGCACCATTGACTGAATCTCCAAATGACACTTCTTAGGATCAAGTCCGGCTGCTAAATAATCCAATATTATCTCACGGACCGATTGCTTGAGTGTTTTTGGATCGTAGGGAACAGTAATAGTATGGGAGTCAACCACAGAAAAAATGCAGTCATACTCGTCCTGCAAAGCAAGCATCCCCTTGACCGCTCCCAAATAATTCCCCAGATGCAATCGTCCTGTAGCACGTATACCAGAATAAACTCGCTTTTTCATATAAAGTCTCCCCTAGTTTACCATTTTTAAGTTCTTTATAAAACTCCTAACATTTTTCTCTATGTCCTGATCCTTAGACTTATTGATTACTTCAATAATTGCACTTCCAACAACTGCTATATCAGCATGCTGTTGCAATGCTCTCATGTGCTCCCTCTTTGAGATACCAAATCCAACTGCAACTGGAATAGAAAAATATTTTTTTACTTTTTTAAGATAGATCTGGATTTTTGGATCCAATGTATCTTTTGCTCCAGTTATTCCCTGTCTTGCGGTAAAATAAACAAAACCACTCGCAACCTTTTCATTTTTTTCCAAACGTTCATCCGTAGAAGATGGCGATAGAACTTTGATATTCTTCAAATTATATTTTCTACAATATTTGTCAAAATGTTCACACTGTTCCTCTTCAATCGGCATATCAGGAACAATAAGCCCTGCTATCCCAACCGCACTTGCGCCTTTGCAAAACTTTTCTGTTCCGTATTTAAACACAGTATTATAGTACGCCATGAAAAGAAGCGGAATCTTCACTTCCCCAGACAACTTTTCCACAACATCAAAAGCATCTTTAACTTTTGTGCCATTTTTTAACGCACTCTCACAAGCCTTCATAATAGTTGTACCATCAGCTAACGGATCAGAGAATGGTATCTGAAGCTCAACAAAATCTACTCCATTTTTTTCCATAATTTTTACAATATCAAATGTTTTAGCCAAAGAAGGATAGCCGACAACAACATGCGTCATCAATCCTAGTCTTTTCTCCTTTTTTGTTTTCTGCAATCGCTTATCTATTTTGTTCATCATCATTAATATAACTTTTCAAAAAATCCATAAACTTATCATCTCCCAAAGCTTTTGCCAAGATAAACAAATCCTTGTCTCCACGACCTGAAAGATTTACGACAATTACGTCACTTTTTTTCAGTTTTGGAGCAAGTTTTATAGCTTCTGCTACCGCATGAGAAGATTCTAAGGCAGGAATAATACCTTCTGTCTTTGCCAAAATATCAAATGCGCCTAAAGCCTCTGCATCTGTAGCGGATGTAAATTTTACTCTTCCTTTTTCTTTTAAGTATGCAAGCTCTGGTCCTATTCCAGCATAATCTAATCCTGCCGAAATGCTGTGAGTTTTTTGAATTTGTCCATCGCTGTCTTGTAAAAAATATGATTTATACCCCTCTACTACTCCAATTGACCCGCCATTGAATCTGATAGCATTTTCTCCTACTGCCTTACCTTTACCGCCTGCTTCCACCCCGATCAACTCTACATTTTTCTCTTTGATAAATTCAGTAAAAATACCCATCGCATTACTCCCTCCTCCAACGCAAGCTATAATGTAATCAGGCAATTTACCAGTTTCATTTTTAATTTGCCTTTTTACTTCTCTTCCCACAACTGATTGAAAGTCTCGAGTCATAGTAGGATATGGATGCGGACCAACAACCGATCCCAAGAGATAATGCGTTGTATCTACATTTTCAATCCAATCTTTTAAAGCAGCATTAACCGCGTCTTTTAAAGTTTTATTGCCAAAAGAAACAGGAATTACTTTTGCTCCAAGCTGTTCCATGAGAAAAACATTTGGCCTTTGCCTTACAATATCTACTTCTCCCATATAAATAGTGCATGAAAATCCAAATTTTGCCGCAACAGTTGCCGTTGCTAGGCCATGCTGTCCTGCTCCTGTTTCTGCAATGAGTCTTGTCTTACCCATTCTTTTTGCAAGGAGTGCCTGTCCAATACAGTGAGTGATTTTATGCGCGCCTGTTAGATTTAATCCTTCATTTTTAAGATAAATCTTTGCTCCTCCGAGTTTTTCTGTAAGATTTTTGGCAAATGTCAAAGGAGTTGGACGACCAGCATAGGTTTTAAGATGATAACTAAACTTTTTCTGAAACTCCTTATCTTTTTTTGCCTTAAAATACGACTTCTCCAATTCCTCAAGAGCTGGAATCAACATTTCTGGCACATATCTTCCCCCAAATTGTCCAAAATGCCCTTTATTTTGCATTCAAAACCTCCCCTATTGATCCTACTACTATAATATTTTCATCTCTCTCAAATTCTTTACGCAATGAATCATGTTCTTCCGCATTGACTATCAACCCAACCATATTTTGATTTCCGCGGACACTCAAGGCATCTACTCTTCCATCGCCAATGTATAAAATTGGAAATCCCTGTTCTCCGCTTATTTTATTTGCTGAATATCTAATAGAGAAAGGGTTAGGTTTATTAAGAGAGGACGGCGAATCACTATCAACTGAAAGAGAATTGTGAACTGACCTAACTGTTGTACCACCAATAATAGCATCTGATATAAATACATCGTTTATGTTAACTCCGTCTACACTGACTCTTGCAACAAATTCTTGAACAAAACCATCTGGACTTGCGCTTGCAATACCTACTTTCTTACCACAAGCTCTTAAACTTCTTATAGCATCTGGTATGCCTGGCATAAAATAGGCAGCTAGGTCTCCGTCTGCTTTAACTGCTTGTATTAAGATCTTTTTTCTTTCATTAATTGCTCGTAAGAGCAAATTCTTATCCGTTCCCCCTGAAGCATCAAGCAATATTTCAAATATCTCCTCGTCTCCTCCCCCTTTAAGTTTTGCTCCTAATTCGGGCGTAATTTCTAACGATCTTCCCAACGCATGAAGCACTCCCTGAAACGACATTCTATGAAAGATGCTAGTCTTAAACATTGTATGGTCAAAATCAAATACGGTAAGAGTATCAGGGGCAATAATCATCTCCCTTACTTCTCTTAGGCTATTCTCATTTTGCGCCTCTACCCTATATCTTTTTAACAACTCATTCATAGTCTTAACCCGCTAATTCTCTCAACTTAATTTTTATATCTTTTGCTTCTAAAATAGATGTTCCAATCAAAGCTGCATTTGCTCCTGCCCTATAGACATTTTCCAAATCTCTTCTTTGTCCTAAGCCGGACTCAGCAACTTTAATAATTCCCTTAGGAATGTATCTAGACAATCTCCCAAACAAAGCATTGTTAACTTTGAATGTTTTCAAATCTCGCGCATTAATTCCAATAATTCTAGTTCCTGCTTTTAATGCAATCTCTATTTCTTTTTCTGAATGAATCTCTACTAAAGCATCCATGCCTAATTTATGAGTAAGGCTAAGTAAGCGCTTTAACTCCGATGGGTCTAAAACTGCAACTATAAGTAATAATGCATCTGCTTCTGCAAGATATGATTCATATATTTGATACTCATCAAAAATAAAATCTTTTCTTAATATTGGAATTGGAGTAATTTTTTTAATATCCTTTATAAACTTAATATCTCCCTGAAAATATCTTTTTTCTGTCAGCACAGAAATTGCATCTACCAAACCAGAATGTTGATATTCTGTTGCTATTGAAACATGATTAAAATCTTTTCTTATCAAACCACCTGACGGAGATGATTTTTTAATTTCGGCAATTAAATTAAGCTTATTCTTTTTCCCTATTGCATTGCTAAAACTTCTTATATTTCTCTTTTTTATTGAGTTTTTAAGATACTTTAAAGGAACTTCTTTCTTTGCAGCTGTCAATTCTAGTTTTTTATTTTTTATTATTTTATCCAATATAGTTGTTGTTTTTTTCATATATTTCCTTTTGCTTTTAAGCGATAATATTTATCATTTACAATAACCTTTGTCGCCTCACGTTGAGCTGAATCAATAATTTTTTTAATGTCTTTTTCTATGTCAAAACCTGCAGCAATCATTCCCATAACAGCTCCCACAAAAACGTCCCCTGCGTTTGTTGGATCTTTGGGATTAACTTTTTTAGAAAGTTTGAAATTACGCGAGTCATTAGCAGATATCACCTCGACCCCATTTACGCCTTTCGTCTTAAAGATATATTTAAGTCTCTTAAAACGACTGAATAAATTTTTTTCAATTTTGCTAACTAGGTAGTCGTATTCTTTAGAGTTGGTAAATAAATATGTTGCTGACTCTATTAAATCTAAAGCATGCGTAAAATTATTTTTTAAGTGATAAAAAAGAGTACTAACTGCCACGTATTCAGGTTTTTCAATTTGTTTTAATATGCCAAGACTAAAACGCGGATTCGAACCGCTGAAAAGAACATATCTTGATAGTTGAGCTTCACGATTCAAAACATGAGGAACATACGATCCATAAACTCCAAATTCTATTTCCTCATCAACCAAATCAAAATTTACAGGATCATAAATTGCCCCATAATTAAAGCTTTTGCCTTTTAACTGTTGTACATTCTTTATGCCTATGTTTTTTCCTAGTGATTTTGCCAGTTTTTTAATATTCATATCGCTACCGATTATCCCTACTAAATCAACTTTTGCATACTTAGCTGCAGCAAGACTTGCAAGAACGCCATTACCGCCTATATACGTCTCTGAATAAGTCTTATTGATAAATCTTGCTCTCCCAAATTCAATTGTTCCAAAAACTGTTAATCTATTTTTCATATAAGTTCCTTATCTACCTAAAGGATCAACATTATCATTTGTACTGGTTTTGATACAAAAAATAACTCCTACTTTTGGCAAACATTCTCTTAAGCCTTCAAGGGTAACTGGTCGTAATGTTGAATCAACGATTCTATGATTAGAGCTTGAAATGTCTCTTTTTCGCTTAAGCTTATGTTCTATAACACGCTGTTTATTTCTTTCGGATTTATGCTGTCCATTATTATGTATTTTTGTTCTTCTTAAATGTCCAGCATAATCTGGATATATGAGTCTTAAAATTGTTTCCCTGGGTAATCCCGCATATTCTATGCTCATATATTTTCACCCCCTTTTCTTCTTCGCTATCAAAATTTCTGTTCCCATGCCTTCTTCGAGTCTAACTGGAACAATGGCCTCAACTCTTTTCCCTAATCCATGTCTAAAGAGCTGTCTACGTAATATATTTACCTCGCGCTCAGACAATTGATGAGGGTAAATTATTGTCCCTCTCCTACTTTGTATTTGACACATATCATCCAAAACTACTCTTACTGCGCCTTTAACAATATTCTGATCTTTATTTGGATCCTTAACATTAAAAGGCAAAGCATCGCCAGCTCTAAAGGCTAGTTCATTTTGATAACTTCTTCTTTCTTTCATAATCTGCTCTAACATCCTCCTAAGCTTCCCATTCGCCTTACCTACTATTCGCAACGCGGCTCATGGAGCGCTTTATGGCGGATTGCACACTGTTTATAAATCTACCAATGGTGCACAAAAAAACCGCCCTTGTAAAACTCAATCTCAAATTAAGATTGAAATCTTACAAGGACGGTTGTCAGACCCGTTTATGGTGAGTCTGTCGAACCATGGTGCCACCCTGCTTTGTTAACTTAACCATTAAAAATCCCTGTCGCCAGGGATATAGTCAGATGGAATAAGTTAACCTTATTCATGACATGCTCCGTTACTACGACACATGTTGCTGACTTTTACTGTTTCGCCTCAGTGCATTATTAATTTTGCTAAGCGCGGGAAGCGCAGTCTTGTGCCTCCCTCCCCGGTTCCAAAATTCCGGATCAGCGCTTCTTTTTAAATTGTCAACAAATATTATATCACAGTTTGTCAATAATCTATTGCATTTACTTATCAGAAATATTCCCTACTAAGGCAATATTGCCATTCTTTGTTAAATCTACAAGCAGGCCATGCGTAGCTTCAAATTCTACTAATGCTCTGCTATTCTGTCCATCGCCATTTGTAAGATCGCTAATTTTTCCACCATATACCTCTCCGTTAAATGGTTCAGACAATCTACCATCGTTTCGCATTGCTCCCCCAATGCTGATTTTTCCGCTGCCAGGACTACAAGGTTCCACGACTGGTATTTTATATTCATCGACAAGATAGTTGTTATCATCGGGAAGCGACCTAACCACATACTCTTCCGGCCTTATTCTCATATTTGTATTTTTTCCATTTTCAGAAACTATAAGATCTCCGTCGCGAATTTCAAGTTTAATTTCTTTTGCGCTTTTAAATTCCTGCATAGACACCTTTTTGCCCATGCTATAGCCGGATTTAACAGGACAGCTGTTATTTGAGCTAGAATTCTTCCTGTCAACAAATTTTGCAAAATAAGAATAATTAATTGAGTCATCCAAATCTTGCATTACTCGCATATATAAATTAAAGTAATCGGTGTCGAGGAGTCGATACCTGCTTTCGATACCTAAAATATTGCCATTATTATCCACCAGGGTAACTACGGCAACATTTTTTGCTCTTGAAAGAGAATCTGGCGTTAGTAAAAGCTCTACGGAAACATCATCTGGGAGAGTTATATCACGAATAGATATAAATCCATCTCCGTTCAGATGAAGACCGTTCTCCAAAAGTCGTGTTTGCTCTTCAGACGAAACAGAAGTCTCTCTTACTGATGAAGGTATACTTACAGCTCCTCCTAAATTACCACAGGCTATGCCAGCATTAAGCACTGCCGCTGCACCAATGGCTCTAAAACTACTTGCCAGTGTGCCTGAATATTTTTCTCTCGGCTGCCTTTCTCTCATAGTATTAAAAGTATATCACAAAAATACTATAAGTCAAAATTAGGTATTATAAAAATTATGGTTTTAAACTGTTAACTTCTATTTTAAATTGCTCTCCGCGGTCCTTGTAGTTTTTAAACATATCAAAACTAGCACAGGCTGGAGAAAGAAGAACAACATCTCCTGCAACGGCAATCTTTGAAGCCGCAACTACAATTGTCTTCATATCCTTAGCCCCCTCAACAATTATGAATTCTGAATTATGCCTGCTCGCCGAATTGGAGGGAATTCTAAATTTCGCTTTTATGCGCCCCCATTCCTTACCAATCCCAATAATCGCTTTGATATTTTTGGCATTTGAAATAACTTTTCCCAATTCGCTAAAATCACTTCCCTTGCTGGAGCCTCCTAAAATTAGTATTTCTGGATTTTTGAATGCCTCAATAGCGGCAATTGCAGTTTCGGGAGTCGTAGAAAATGAATCATCATAATATCTGATGCCATTTATTTCACTTACCAGCTCCAGCCTGTGCTCGAGTCCTTTGAATGTTTTTAACACTTTTACAATATCCTCTTTTGATACACCTGCAATTGTTGCAGCCATTACTGCCGCGCAAACATTTTCCAAATTATGTTTCCCGGGCAAAAGTATTTCTTTTGCTGAAATTATTTCTTTTTCTTCTCCGTCTTTATTTACCAAAACCTTATTATCTTTGATAAAACAACCCTGATCGTACGAGTCTCTCTCGCGGCTGACCTGAAAAATCTTGGCATCCGTGTGAATGTCTGATTCAAGACTTGCCAAATAATCCCTGTTTATGATCGCGAAATCCTCCGCGCCTTGATGTCTGACTAAATTTCTTTTAGCGTCAACATATTCATTTGTATCTTTGTGATAGTCTAAATGCTCACTTGTAATCATAAGTACTACGGCAATATGAGGCCTGCCGGCCGGCCAGGCAGGACTCTTTTTTAGGTCTTGGAGCTGAAAACTTGACAACTCTAGGACTACCAGCGATTGAGGAGTTAATTTATCCAGAAAATCAAATGGAGGCTTTCCTATATTTCCTCCCAAATACGCATCTAATCCTTGTTTTTTTAGCATTTCGTAAACAAGGGTTGCTGTTGTTCCTTTTCCTTTTGTTCCCGTAATTCCTATGATTGGACAGGGACAAAGATCAAAAAAAATCTTGGTTTGAGAAGTAATTTCAACACCATTTTTCTCGGCATAAATAATTTCCGGAAGGTTTCTTTTTACTCCTGGACTTCTTACTATTACGTCAAACTTATCAAGGTTATTTAAGTAATCCTTACCACCAATTATCTTGATGCCTTTACCATTGTCATCCTGAACTTGTTTCAGGATCTCGCTTTTTACACTTGACAGATTATTAGATGCTGAAATAAATTCAGCATGACAGATACTACGTAGTTCTTCCTCTTTCTTCCTGTCAAGAATCGTCACCTGCGCTTCATGCTTAATCAAAAACTTTACACTCGACAATCCTTCAATCCCCAACCCCAAAACCGCAACCCTTTTATTTTTCCAATTTTTCATAACTAAGTCTTTACACTCGAAGCAGTAGGCTGATTCCCTGTTAGAATATACCCACCCTCAGGCAGACTAAAAACAAAATAATATCCGCTATTGTCTTTAAATCCAGAGCTCTCCCATTTATCTCGGGCCTCTATTATACTCTCCATTGCTGCCATGTCTGCATCAAACTCACTTTCGTTAGATTCTTCACCTTTAAGTATTCTTTGGGTAGTTAACACGTTGTGCTGGACTTCATGTCTTACTAAAATACCTGGGGTTTGTGCTCCATAAGGATACTCATCGTTTTCTTGAGACGCTGAAGAATTTAACTTAAAATCCGAGGGGCTAGGATGTGTCTGGCTACCCCTTATCTCCATACCTCCCATAGTATTCAATGGATGGGTAATATATAACTTGCGAAACTTAAATTCCCCATCTGAGTTAAAATACATATGACTTAAATCAGTAATTTCGTCAAAATAGTTTTCATTAGACTTCCCTATGCTTATAAATATTGTTGTTGAAGCTTCTTTTACAGGGGGTGATATAAGGTTTCCTTGCATTGATGAATTTTGTCCTTCTTTTTCCATACCAGATCTATCATAGCCAATAGGAATTGAGACTGTACCTAAATGAAGCCCTTTGACTATTTTTTGATCAGCCATATATTTTTCTTGGGTTTTAGTTGGTTTTATACGTTTTAAAATTTCTTCTTTTGAAAGAATCCCTTTTTCCAAAACCAACAACTGTGCCCTATAAGAAGCCTGATTACTGCTATAGGAGGTGCTTTGTAAGTTGCTAATCGCTGATTTTCTATATTCATCAATCAATTTCTCGGAATCTTCTTCGGGTAGCTCACCCTTAACCTCATCATATCTTGTATCTTGAAGAAATCTTTGTGCAACAAATGGAGCATCAATTAGGGCTATAGTCAGTTTTGCGTTAATTCCACTGTCTTTTTGATTTTTATATATATGAAGAGGAGCTCCCTCTTCAAAAGCTCCTTCTCTAATATGCAGATTCATTGGCTTTTCATTATCTGGATTTTGTGGAGGCTGGATGATTTTAATCCCTCTTCTTTCAAGCTCTTCAGAAGAGACAGTGTCTTTGGGGAGTCTTTTTGTTTCTTGTCGCTCTTTCGTAGGTCTAAACTTATAATTTTCTTCCTGCTCGCTTCGAATTACAGTAATTACTTCTGCCTCCTTGCCTTCAATCGCTTTAGCCCTGATGCGCCTCATTTCCTCTCTATCAAATCCTACTTTTTTCCCATCTGCTGTTGTGTAAAATACAGGAATGCCTTCTTTGTCAAGGGCAACATTAACACCATTAACTGACATGTGTTCGAATTGCGATTCTGCAATACTTGGTGACCTTCTGACATCTGGAATTTGTGATACAACAATCGCACCCCCCACAACAGCAGCACCTTTAGCCAATCGACCTAAAAACTTTCTTCTTCCCATTTTCTCATTCAGTTTTTTATCAATGAAAGATTCTGGATTTCCGCCGTCCTCCTTTTTTGTTATTTCCGCTTGATCTGATGATTCGCTCATGATTCCAAGTTAGCTTTTTTTATCTTTTTTATCAATCGGTCGAAATCTTTTCCCAAAATCTTTTTCAATACCCTCTCAAACTCTTTATCATCTCCTGTAGTATATAAAACATCTTCATTACTCTTTTCAGATAACAACTTTTCATTCTCAAGAACCACTTTTGTCCTTCTTGCAATAGCTCCTCCGGAGTCGTATATGTAAACATTTGGCCCAACGAATTTCTGAATTTCTTTTGTTAAAAAAGGATAATGAGTGCAACCTAAGGCAATTGAATCAATATTACTATTCTTAATAATAGACAACGAAGCCTTAATAGCAGACTTAACTTTCGGACCAGTAATTATCCCCTTCTCAGCCAAGTGCTCTAGTCTACTTGTACCTACAACATGCACTTTTTTTCCATTTGAAAATTTTTTAATTAAGTTTTTTAAGTATTGGCTTTTTGCTGTTGCAGGAGTCGAGAGTACCAACACCTCACCCGTTTTCGTTTTTTCAGATATAGTCTTCACAACAGGAACAACGGCTATAATAGGAATACTAAATTTGGAACGTAAATAATCAATCGCGTTTACGCTCACCGTATTACAGGCGACAATTACAAGCTTTACCTTCTTATCAATCAAAAACTCTATTACTTTTGAGGACAGTTTTTTAATTTCGCTGACCGATCTTCCTCCATAAGGATTATTTTTTTGATCGGCAAGATATACAAAGGATTCATTGGGTAATAATTCTTTTACTGCCGTGAGGATCGAAAGCCCGCCAACGCCTGAATCAAAAACTCCAATCGACCTGTCTGCCGGCAGGTATGGCTGATTATTCATAAAATTAAAGGAAGTGTCATTCTGAAGGAGCAAAGCAACTGAAGAATCTCACAAGATCCTTCGCTTCGCTCAGGATGACATTTAATTTCTTTTGTACCAGGGGTGGGGATCGAACCCACGACCTACAGTTTATGATACTGTTGCTACTACCACTGAGCTACCCTGGCATATTTGCATGTAAACCGTCAATAAGTCCTATGATTTTACCATAAAAGCGGGAAGGCTGTACAATCTCGACTGACAGCGTACCATAATGATCATTAAAATTATCATATAGCTTCTTATTTTCTACTTTCTTAAAGCTTGTTCTTGTGAATTGGGCTAGGGGAACACTTGTAATTCTTGACCAGTATTCCTTAACAATATTTTCCCTCTTAATATGTATGTAATTTATTCCTACTCGACATCGTATGTCCAAGCTACTTATAGAAAAACATCGTTGTAACCAAAGTAGCAAAAATTTTATCATTTTTGGATCTGAATTGCATAACTGGAGTCTTCTTCCTTTTTTGTATCCCTCACCCCAATACAGAGCAAGTCCCGCAATCAGAAATTCCCTATCAGTTAATTTTCCTATACTCTTTATTCCTGATTTCTTGAAAGTTTCCATCTTTCTTTTCCATCTTTCTTTCTGAAGCAAGGCATTTTTGATGCGTCCGCGTTCTGCGCCTTCTAAGCTCGATTTTCTTAGATTCTCTAGTTGTTCTACAGTTAAAATAATATCTCTAGTCCAGATGCTTGCTGAGCTCTTGGCAATTTTTAGATATTGAGCAATTCTTTTAACACTCAGTCCTTTTTTACGTAGCTTACGAGCCTCTAGCCTAAGTAATGATTTAGCCATAAAATGAACCTACGATATACGTTAGTACTAATACTATAAATAGGTTCGATTTATTTGTCAATTACCAATTTTATTGACTAATGAGAGTGTTTTTGTTAGTATGTAAATTACGCGCGGGGTAGTGTAAGGCGCACATGAGGCTTAACAAAATGGGCCATCTTGATAGAAATATTGAGAATAGTACTCAGCTATATCGGTGAACTCCTGAGATGTCGCGAAGGACAATACCGAGGGAACCTCGATTTAATCGGGGACACCGTAGAGACTACACGCTGAGCTCCGATGTAACATCGGAGAAGATATAGTCCGACACTCCAAGTAATTGGAGAAACAAATGCATAATCTCATAGTCTGGTTTCGATACCAGCCCCGCAACACTTCGACTGCGCGAAGCAAAGGAGAAGTGTCCTGAGGGAGGCTGAGTTTACCGAAGCCAAGTCGAAGGACTTAAATATGTGGTTTGTTTATATTCTCCTCTGTTCCGACGGCAGTCTTTATACAGGGTCGTCAAGCAATCCTAAAGTTAGATTTATCGACCATAAAAACGGCAAAGGCGGAAGATATACCCGTTCTCACAAGCCTGTAAAACTTTTGCATACCGAACAGCTTGAATCAAAATCAGCGGCATTAAAACGCGAGTCACAAATTAAAAACTGGAGCAGGCAAAACAAAATAGATATTTTAAGATTGAAGATTTAGAATTCTTCCAAACCAGAATATAGACTTTGTGTCAAAAGATCTTTATTTGCAAATAGAACTTCAAGAGTGATATTATATGATTAATCGAGACTACGAGGGGTCTCGTTTTTTCTTTTAAGTTTATGTTTACAACTATCATAAATGACTGCAGAGATCAAAATGCACTAGCAAGACAGGCAACAAGAGCTTTAACTCTTTTTGGATACGGCGTATCCATAATAGGAGTTGAGGACGATCTTCAAACAGCAGGTAATCTAATTGACGTTCTTGATGCCTCGGAAGGAAAAAAAGGCCTAATTATTGCCAATGTCGCGCCAAGACACGGAGGAGGAAAAAAATGGGAAAATGGGACGCCATTCGGATACTTTTTCTTTAAAGATACTCTAGTTGTGTCAACTATAGATGGCTATTGCTTATCTCTTATCAAGAAATTTAGTCTTATCGATTCTGTTAAAGTATTCGATTTACCCAAAACAGTTAATCTTATGATCAAGCATGGTTATGTCAAGAGTGAATTTCACGATCTAATTGTCAACAGCCAATTTAGAAGCTATGATTTTGCGCCTCGCGCAGCCAAACTAATAGTAGATAAAATTGAAGTAGCAAGCGAAAAATATCCACTTGAAAATGTGAAAGATATCCCAAAAACAATCTGGTGGGTGGATAATTTCGGCAATTGCAAGACTACTGTTTTACCCAAAGATATAGGGTTTAAACCAGGTAAAATATTAAAAACCAAACTAGGTGAATTTCAGTGCTATCCTAGGCTAAAAGATGTCCCTAATCATAAACCAGGTATCATTGTGGGTAGCTCCGGATTCGGCACTAAACAACTTCTTGAACTAGTAATTCAAGGAAAAAGCGCGGCAAAAGAATTTGGAATTACGTCTGGATCTATTCTCTTTTAAAAGAATAGTTTCCACCACTTTTTCCAACTTGGATCAACTTTTTGTATATTTGCCGAAGAAGAACTGACTTCCTTAATCAAATCCTGATGGATCAACACTTCCTGTTCTCCCGGTTTTACCAAAAGAAGCTTGTTTCTTGCTGTCTCCTCAACAAACTCTTCACTTTCAACATAAACCAACTCGCTCTGGAGGCTTTGGTTTTCTTGTTTTTGTTTTGCCAGCTCTAGCTCTGCCTCAACTACCAAATCTCGTTTTTGCCAAATGTCATATATTGAACGGGCCAGATTATTGATAACAAAAAATGATATTAAAACAGTGGCAAAAAATAAAATTTTCTTCATATTATAACCTCATGGGCTTGACTTGGATGTAGATTATTGATATTATAGGTCTCATAGTATGAAACCGACTAAATTAGGTGATGCTTACGATAACTTCAGGGATTATCTAAAAACCAACAAGCACTCGAGTTCTACGATTATAGCATATGGAAAAGACATTAATCAGCTTGTTGATTTTCTAAAGAATCTTAAAAAAAACTTTGTGCATGAGGTCACAAAAGAAGAAATCGAAGCTTTTTTGGCCAAAATGGGGAAAGACGGGTATACTCCAAAATCAATCTCGCGAAAACTCAACTCAACTCGTACTTTCTATAGATTCCTAAAAGTCAACGAATATGTCACAGACGATCCGTCTCTTTTAGTTGCGCATCCTCGCTATCAACTTGCTCCTCCTCGAATACTGACGCCTATGGAATACAGAGCTTTAAGAGACGCTGCCAGAAATGACGCACGTATGTCTGCAATTATTGAACTCTTGCTTCAAGCTGGAATTAGGATTGGAGAATTGGCTGCTCTTAGAATGCCTGATGTTAAAGAAGACAAACTTTATATACGACCAGTTGAAAAACACGAAGAAAGAACAGTACCTCTTAACAAACGAGCAAAAGAAGCTCTGGGTAAATATATAGAAATAAGACCTAAGTCACAAACAGATCACCTTTTTATAACCAAATCCGGCAGGCCGTTTTTGATAAGAAATATCAGAACTGCTGTAGAGAGGTACCTTAGGCTTGCCGAGATAAAAAATGCAAAAGTGAATGATCTTAGACATACATTTGTTGCGCACCATCTAAAACATGGCGTGTCTTTAGTGCTTATATCAAAGTTGTTGGGGCATAAAAGACTCTCAACAACAGAAAGATACCTTGAATTCATTAAAGACCGGGGCAAAGAAACCGCAGTTTTATCGGAGCTATAAGACTCTATTTCCCTACCTCTCCACCCTCCCTGTAAACGTAGACTTAGCAAGCATTTGTTCTTGGATATTTTTTGGAACTTCTTCGTAGTGTGATGGCTCCATGTAATACGATGCCCTACCCTGCGACATGCTCCTCAAGATAGTTGCATAGCCTGATAGTTCTTCTAGTGGTACCATTGCAAGAATTATTGTCGCGCGGCTTCTCTCCTCTGTTCCTAAAATCTGCGCCCTCTTTGCGGAAAGATCACCTATAACGTCTCCTAAAAACTCAGAAGGAGTTGTAACTTCTACTTTCATAATAGGCTCAAGAAGGGTTAACCCTGCTTTTTTAGACCCCGCTTGTAAGGCCTGGCTTGCCGCAATCTTAAAAGCAATGTCTGAAGAATCAACTTCATGGTAACTTCCGTCATAAACAGTCACTTTCATATCTACCATTGGATATCCCAAAAGAATTCCATTTTCCATTGTCTCTTTGACGCCCTTTTCTATCGAAGTGACAAACTCAGCTGGAATTGCTCCTCCTTTTATCGCATTGACAAATTCAAACCCCTCGCCTCTTGGCTTTGGCTCTATACGCAGGAAACAATGACCATACTGACCTCTTCCTCCGGATTGACGAATATATTTACCTTCTCCCTCAGCCAATCTTGCTATTGTTTCTTTATAGGCAACTTGAGGCGCGCCAACATTGGCATCAACTCCAAAGTCAGATTTCATTGTGTTTACTTTTACTTCAAGCTGCAGCTCCCCAACGCCAGAAATTATTGTCTGGCCTGTTTCGTGGTTTGTCTTAACATAAAATGTAGGATCCTCTTCCATCAGCCGCTTCAACGCTAAACCTAATTTTTCCTGATCTGAAGTAGTTTTGGGCTCAATAGCCAGGGAGATGACTGGTTCCGGAAAGGAAATCTTTTCAAGAATAATTGGACTTGATTGATTACAAAGAGTATCTCCTGTCGTAGTCTCTTTAAGCCCCACAACTGCTATAATTTCTCCAGCTAAAGCTTCTTTTATCTCCACTCTTTGATTTGCATGCATAAGAAGAAGTCTTCCTACGCGTTCCTGTTTGTCTTTAGTGCTGTTATAAACATATGATCCAGCCTCAATCTTTCCCGAATAAACTCTGAAATACGTTAGTTTTCCAACGTGAGGATCATTCTGAATTTTAAAAGCAAGTCCAGAAAAAGACTCATCTACTATTAACTTCCTCATTTCTTCTTTGTTTGTCTTTGGATTTATTCCTTTTACCTCTTTAAGATCAACCGGGGAAGGTAGATAATCAACTACCGCATCAAGAAGCGGCTGAACGCCTTTGTTGCGAAGCGATGAGCCGGCGAAAATCGGCACTAATTTGTAATCAATTACAGCCTGTCTTAAAGCTTTCTTTAGCTCCTCAATTGATATTTCTTGGCCGTTAAGGTATTTTTCCAAAAGCACATCGTCAGTCTCGGCTATTTTTTCTATTAGCAAATGGCGGTATTTCTCAGCGTCATCTTTCATTTCAGAGGGTATTTCATCTGATGCTTCATATTTTGCCCCAAGTTCATCCCCGCCCCAAATTAAAGATTTCTTTGAAAGCAAATCTACTACCCCTTTAAAGCTTGACTCGGAGCCAATAGGCAAGACCATTATTGCGGGATGGGCGCCAAGCCTTTCTTCAATGCTTTTGATTGTCGCAAAAAAATTAGCTCCTATTTTATCCATTTTGTTGACAAAGCATATTCTTGGCACCTTGTATTTATCTGCCTGTCTCCAAACAGTTTCAGACTGTGATTGGACACCTTCTTCTGCATCCAAAACCGTAATGCCTCCGTCAAGAACACGCAAAGACCTCTCAACCTCGGCTGTAAAATCAACATGACCTGGAGTATCTATAATGTTTATCCTATGATCATCCCAATAAGCAGTAGTTGCCGCAGAAACAATAGTAATACCACGCTTCCTCTCCTCTTCCATCCAATCCATAACAGTCGTTCCCTCATCAATATCACCTATTTTATAAGTTCTGCCGGTGTAGTAAAGAATACGCTCTGTGGTGGTAGTTTTGCCAGCATCAATATGAGCAATAATGCCAATATTTCTAATCTTACTTAAATCAGTAATTTTCTTTTGTTCTGCCATAATAAAAAAACTCAAAGCGCAAAGCGCAAAAATCAAAAAAACAACTCAAAACTAAAAACTATAAAAAAAGCCTTAAGCTTTGCGCTGTTGCTTTTCGCTTTGCACTTTGAGCTCTAAGCTTGGCATAAAGTATACCACATTTTTAGTACATATTCTATAAGTTTTTGAACAAATAATTAACCCTGCCTTGCAGGCTCTCCATTTCTAACGACAGTTACTCGAATCCAATCTACATCTCCTTTATTTTCAGAATGAAGAGAATGACGAGTTCTCCCGCCCTCAACAAGAGGTGAATGGGTTTGCAATCCTACTTTCTCGAAAGATCCATTTGTCAATGCGTATGCTTCATGATCTAATTTAACATATATATCATCTGCCAACTCCAAATGAGAACTTTTCCCTACCCAAAAAGAATCTCTTGCCATAGGATAATTTGGGTCATCTGTTTTTTTTAGTATATATGTAAAAAGATCCTCCCTAACCCTATGAAAACTTCCTTCTTCTGTTACTCTTACAGGAACGTTCGAAGGAGGAATCCAATACCTCTCCACGCTAATCCTTAAAAAAACTCCTCTTGCTTCTTCTCTGCCTGTAGCTGGAGAGGTCTCCCTTGCAATAATCCAATCTTTCCCTTCTTCTCCTTTAATACAAACAGGCATGTCTTTTTCAGTTCCAATTATGCTCTCTAATTCTTCCCCATGGATATAAGACGCTTCTGGAGCATGAAAAAGATGAAAAAGTTTTGCATTTGGCACAAACTCGATTGGTCGGCCGCTGTGGTTAATAACAGTAGCTTCTATTGGATTATCAAAAACAGAACGTCCCTCTTTATAAACTCTTTCAGAAATATCCTGCCAAACGCCTATTACGTCTAAACCAATATGTGCGTATCTACTTCTTACATGTGCTTCAAGCTGGGGTAAAGATTCCAAAGAAATATCACCATCAAAAGGAAGATGTTCAGGCTTCAATCTAAATTCTAACTTCTTCATTTCTAAAGCGTTGATTTTTAAAGGTCTTATTATCTCCAGAGGGGGGCCTTTCCAAAGTACGTTTCCAAATCTACTCCTCTCGTTCTCAAAATGACGCATGTCGCGTTCTGTTGTCATAAGGCACTAAGTATAGGAAAAAAAGAAGAAAACATCAATTGAGGAGACTACCACCTGAAGTGCGCGAAAGCTTTGTTGGCTTGCGCCATTCTATGAGCAATATCCCGTTTTTTAATTGCTTCTCCTCTGTTATCCGAAGCCTCCATAAGCTCTATTGCAAGTTTATCTGAAAAACTATGAAATTCTTTATTGGATCTTGATCTTGCGGCTTGTATTATCCAACGCATTGCAAGAGACATTCTTCTCTCTCCCCTTATCTCAACTGGTATCTGATAAGACGCTCCACCTACTCTTCGTGCTTTCACTTCCTGTTTCGGACCAACATTCTGAAGCGCTTGTTCAAAAACAGCAATAGGGTCCTTGCTGTCTTTTGATAAGATATCGAACGATTTATAAACTAGATTCTCGGCAACTGTTTTTTTGCCGCTTTTCATCAAGTAGTTAACAAATTGCGTAACTAACCTATTCTTGTAAATTGCGTCAGGCTCAATAATTCTTTTTTTCGTCTTTTTATGCCTCATAATTTTATGCTGCTGGCGCTGCCGCAGTAGTAGTAGCTCCTGCTACAACTCTTGGCGCTGCCGCCCCACCTTTTTTCGCTCCGTACTTACTTCTAGATGTCTTTCTTCCTTCAACGCCCAAAAGATCAAACTTGCCGCGAACTATATGGTATTTTACTCCCGGCAAATCCTTTACTCTTCCCCCTCTCACTAGAACTATCCCGTGTTCTGAAAGAGAATGACCTACTCCTTGAATATAGGCAGTAACTTCCATTTTGTTAGAAAGCCTAACTCTGGCAACTTTTCTAAGCGCCGAGTTTGGCTTTTTGGGAGTCATAGTTTTTACCAAAGTAACTACTCCTCTTTTTTGAGGAGATACAATATTTTTATATTTTCTCTCCCTTGCATTAAAAAGCCGACGCAAAGCTGTCGATCTGCTCTTCTTAATTTTTTTTGACCTTCCTTTTTTTGTGAGCTGTGACAAAGTAGGCATAAGAGTACTTATTATACCTCATCTGGGGCATTGCCTTCAACCCCGATTTGATCGGAGTCAACAGGAATGAGTCTTCCAATAATGACATTCTCTTTTAGTCCTACCAGATCGTCTTTTCTGCCCTCCAACGCCGCGTCGGTTAATACTTTTGTGGTCTCTTGAAAGGATGCCGCAGAAAGCCAAGAATCAGAATATAAAGCAGATTTTGTGATCCCCAGGATCGCCCGCCTGCCGGTGGCAGGTTCCCCGCCTTGCGAAAGAACCTCTGCATTAATTGTTTCAAATTTTGTCTTTGTTATAAAGGCGCCAGGAATTAACGAAGTATCACCTACTGTTTCTATAGCTACTTTGTCCGACATTTTGCGCAAAATTACCTCAAAATGCTTGTCGTTAATAGAAATTCCTTGAGATTCGTAAACCTTTTGAGCCTCAGTAATAATGTAGCGCTGCGCATCAACTACGCCTTTTACCTTAAGCACTTCCTTTGGATCAAGATATCCTTCTGCCAACTGTTTCCCAAGACTTAACTCATCGCCATCTGAAATAGCCAAGCGCGCGGACAACGGCACGAAATATTCTCTTTCTGAATCAAGTTTTATTTTTGGATTTTTAACTTTTACAATGTATCCCCCGTCTGTTGTCGCAACCTCTGCTTTTCCCGATACCTCAGATATGGGAGATAGATTCTTGGGAGTCCTCATCTCAAACAGCTCCTCCACTCTTGGCAATCCTTGAGTAACATCTGCCATAACAACTCCGCCAAAATGTCTAACTCTCATGGTCAATTGAGTGCCAGGTTCTCCAATGGATTGAGCGGCAATAACTCCCACAGGCACCCCAACCTCTACCATTTTTCTCACAGAAAAGTCCCAACCATAACACAATATACAAACACCGTGTAAAAGCTCACAGGTTATGGGAGATCTTACATTAATCTCTTCAACGCCGTTTTCAACAATCTTTGTGGCAACCTCACCGATGATCTCTTCATTTGCTTTTACAATTACTTTTTTAGTTTTTTTAGATGTTATGCTTGAAGCGGCAACTCGACCCAAGATTCTTTCTCTAAACGAAGTTGTTCTTTCTTTCTCGTGCCTTTTTATAATAATCCCATCTTTTGTACCGCAATCCTGCCCTCTTACGATTACATCATGAGAGGCATCCACAAGTCGCCTTGTTAAATACCCTGCATTTGCAGTCTTCAGAGCAGAATCAGTTAGTCCTTTTCTTGACCCTCTAGCTGATGCAACATACTCAAAAATAGAAAGTCCCTCTCTAAAATTTCCCTTAATTGGCAACTCAACAATTTTGCCCAACGGATCAAGTATTAGACCCCTTATTGCGCTTAGTTGCTTCAACTGCTCTTTTCCTGCTCGAGCCCCTTCTGAATCAATGATAATTTTAATAGCATTTTCAGACTCCAACCCGTCCCATGTAAGATCTGCGACTCGATCCGTAGTTTTAAGCCATACATCATTAGACAGACGTTTCTTTTCATCATTTGTTATAAGACCTTTTTGGAAGTCATTCTCAATTTCTAATACCTTTTTTTCAGCCTCTGCTATAAACTTGTTACGGTCGCCAATCATTTGATTGTCAAAAACAGAAATAGATATTCCCGAAACTGTCGCACCATAGAATCCTATCGATTTTATTGAGTCCGTAAGCTTTTCTATTTCATCGGCAGAAACAGTAGCAATGGCTTCTGTAATAATGTTCTTAATTCCCGTTGCGTTAATGGATTTATTTATAAAACCAAGGCTCTCTGGTAAATACTCGTTGAGAATAACTCTACCAACAGAAGTCTTTATATTCTCATTTGCTATACGAACGTATATCGGCTCTCTAAGCTTGATAAAAGAAAGGGCATGTGCTAAAAGAGCTTCTTTTGTATCCTTAAAGTATGGAAGATCTTTTTTCGCAGAGGACTCATCAATGCTTGTCAGATAATATATTCCAACCGCCATTTCTTTATTTGGCAGGGTTATAACACTACCGTCAGCGGGCTTTAAAAGATTATGTTTTGGCATCATAAGATTAATTGCCTCCTCCTGAGCCTTTGAAGACAACGGAATATGAACAGCCATCTGATCTCCGTCAAAATCCGCGTTATATCCAGCACATACACACGGATGAAGCTGAATCGCTGATCCTTCAATCAATACCGGATAAAACGCTTGAATACCAAGCTTGTGAAGAGTTGGGGCTCGATTCAAAAGAACTGGGTGATTTCTTGTAATTTCTTCTAAGATATCGAACACTTCCGGAGATTTCTTTTCTATAAATCTCTTCGCAGATTTTATATTGGGAGCAAAACCTCTAATAATAACCTCTCGCAAAACAAAAGGCTTAAACATCTCAAGAGCCATTTCTTTTGGAAGCCCACATTGAGAAAGACTTAGCTGAGGACCAACGACTATAACAGAACGACCAGAATAATCTACTCTTTTTCCCAAAAGGTTTTGCCTAAATCGTCCCTGTTTGCCTTTTAGCATATCTGAGAGAGAGCGAAGCGGCGATGATACCATCTGCCCACCTCTTTGAGAACTATCTATAAGAGAATCAACTGCCTCCTGAAGCATTCTTCTCTCGTTCTTGAGGATTATTTCAGGAGCGCCAAGCGAAACCAAATGTTTTAGCCTGTTGTTCCTGTTGATAACTCTTCTATACAAGTCGTTTAGATCAGATGTTGCAAAACGACCTCCAGACAACTGCACCATTGGACGAAGATCTGGAGGAATAACTGGCAAAACAGAAAAAACCATGTGAGACGGGCTAATATTTGCCCTTCTCATCGACTCGACTAGCCGAAGTCTTTTAAGTATTTTTAGATACTTCTGCCCCTTTGCTCTTTCAGTCTCTTTTCGAAGAGCAATAATCAGCGAGGAGAGATCTATTTTGTTTAATAAGTCCAGTATTCCCTCTGTTCCGGCTTTGATTGTAAAGAATTCAGGAATTTCATACTCCAAGATTTTAAAATATTCATCCTCAGAAATAACAGTTCCAACCCTTAGGCTTTTCAAAAGCCTCAGTATTACGTCGAACACTTCTTCTTGTCTTTTGTTTTCTATGGCATAGCGCTCTGAAAGACTGGCTAGCTTTTGTCTTTTCAAAAGCTCTAATTCTTGTTCGATAAGAGCCTGTTGCTCACGCGGGCTCTTGCGCGCTTTAACTTCCTTCTTTCTCCTCTCTATATCCTGAGAAATCTCTTTCTCCTCACGCTTCATCTCCTCTTTGTGTTGCAGCTTTTTATCTTCTACTTTTTTTTCAAACAATTCAAATGCTTCTTTCTTCTTTTTATCATCAATCTCAACCACAAGGTAAGAAACATAATATATAACAGATTCTAGATTTTTCTGGGATATATCCAAAACAAGAGACAACGGAGAAGAAGAGCTCTTGAAAAACCACACGTGCGATATAGGAGTGGCAAGAGCCACATGTCCCATTCTTTCCCTTCTTACCCTTGATAAGGTTACCTCAACACCACATTTATCACATATTATTCCTCTGTATCTGATTCTTTTATATTTTCCGCAATAACACTCCCAATCTTTTGTAGGACCAAAAATTCGCTCATCAAAAAGCCCATCTTTTTCGGGTCTAAGCGTCCTGTAATTAATCGTTTCAGGTTTTGTCACCTCGCCATAAGACCAAGACAATATATCGTCTTTGCTTGCCAATAAAATCTTAAGACTCTTAAAGTCCAAAATTGCTATATCTTTCATTTTTCTGTTGCTATTCATTTACTGTTTTACCTCCCAGCTCTTGCTGAAGCTCTTTTGCAACGTCTGATGATGTTTTATCTATAGACTCAGTTTTAGCCACGTTTTTAGAAGCCTGATTTTCTGAGGCCTCCAAAACAGTCGAAAGCGGAGGCGTTACTATTTCTTCTTTGGCAACTGTTAAGCCTTCAGGAATAATATTTAGTCCCAGAGAAGCCAACTCTTTAATCAAAACCTTGAATGATTCTGGAACTCTTGGCGTTGGAATATCTACTCCTTTAACTATTGCCTCAAATGCCTTAGCTCGACCCACAACATCGTCCGATTTAATTGTCAACATCTCCTGCAATGTATATCTTGCTCTATGAGCATCAAGAGCCCAAACCTCCATCTCTCCCAAACGCTGTCCTCCCATTTGCGCTTTTCCACCCAATGGCTGCTGCGTAACCAAAGAGTATGGACCGGTACTTCTTGCGTGTGTTTTGTCCTCAACCATATGAATCAATTTCATCATATATTCGATCCCAACGACAACTGGATTTTGATATGGCTCTCCTGTTCTTCCATCAAAAAGCTGAATCTTCCCATTTTCAGGAAGTCCTGCCTCTCTTAGAGTCGAAAGAATTCTTGCCTCTTTGATTTCTTCAAATACCGGAGTTCCTACTTTAATATTTAACCTACGGCAAGCGAGCCCCAAATGAGCCTCTAAAAGTTGCCCTAAATTCATACGGGCCAATACACTTATTGGAGAAATAACAATATCAACTGGTGTACCATCCGCAAGATATGGCATATCAGCTTCCGGAAGGATTTTTGATATTACTCCTTTGTTGCCATGCCTGCCAGCCAGTTTATCCCCAACTACAACGTGTCTAAATTGAGCTACTTCAACAATTATTTTGCGGATCGTGCCTGGTTCTAACTCATCTCCTTTTTTCCGATCCAGCACTTGGACGTTTATAACCGTACCTCGCTCTCCATGGGGCATACGAAGAGAAGTATCACGAACTTCTCTTGCCTGCTCTCCAAATATAGCTCTAAGCAGTCTCTCCTCTGCTGTTAACTCTGTTTCTCCCTTTGGAGCAATTTTCCCAACTAATATATCTCCAGCCTCAACGTCGCTCCCTACCACAACAATTCCTTCTTCGTCAAGATTCGCTAGGTCTTCTTCTGAGACATTTGGAATATCTCTTGTTGTTTCCTCGGGTCCAAGTTTTGTCTCTACCACCGATGCCGCATGCTTCTCAATATGAATAGACGATAAAATATCCTCTTTAACTAACCTATCTGAGATTACAATCGCATCTTCGTAACCCAGTCCATCCAACGAGGCATACGCGATCAAGAGGTTTTGTCCGAGCGCCAACTCTCCATCGTCTGATGCGGGACCATCAATAAGAAGATCGCCTTTTTTGAATTTTTCTCCTGTGACAACCATTGTTTTTTGCGTATAGGAAGTTGCCTGGGAAGTTCTCTTAAATGAGTCTATATAGTATTTTGCCTCCTCTCCTTTTTTTCCTCTAATTATCACTTTTCTGGCGTCAGCATACATAACCGTTCCGTCAAATGGCGCATATACGACTCTATTCATAACTTCGGCCACAGTTTTCTCCATGTCTGTCCCTACAATAGGACTTTTAGGCCTAACGAGAGGCACCGCCTGACACTGCATGTGTGTTCCCATCAGGGCTCTATTTGCTTCATCGTGATTTACAAATGGTATAAGGCTTGCCGCAGAACCAACCACCTGCCGCGGCACCAAATCAATAAAATCAACTTTCTCTTTTTCTACTTCTGTAAAAGCGCCTTTATATCTTGCTGGAACACGATCCTGCAAAATCTCATCAGAACTTAAGACGCCCTCATGAGTTATATAATACCTACGTTCGTCATCCGCGTCTAAATAAACAATCTCATCTGTTGCCTTAACATGCGCTTTGCCTGCAGCTTTCTTCTTTACAACTCTTCTGTAAGGAGCTTCCAAAAATCCATACGGGTTAACCCGAGAATATAAAGACATATAAGTTACCAATCCAATATTGGGACCCTCAGGGCTTCTAATAGGGCAAATTCTTCCATACTGGGAACTATTGATATCGCGGATCGAGAAAGCGGCTCTCTCCCTTGAAATTCCACCAGTTCCCATGACTGTCAAACGATTTAGATTGTCAACTTCAGAAAGAGGGTTAGTCTGATCCAAAATAGTTGAAAGCTGAGAAGTTCTGAAAAATTCATTAATTGAAGCCATGATTGGACGAGCGTTTATAAGCTGGGAGGTAGAAACAGGAGTATCTGCTGCTATCAAGCTCATTCTTTCCTTGATGCTTCTCTCGAGCCGCAGGACCCCGACTCTGAAGGCTGTCGTAGCAACAAGTTCTCCTACTCGCCTAACGCGCCTGTTGGCAAGGCTATCTATATCATCAACCTCACCAATTCCTTTAGTCAAGTTAATAAGAAAGCTGATCGCTCCCACAATGTCATCAATAGTCAAAATGCGACCCTCCGAGGGAGTAAAGGAAGAAATTGTCTTTAGCTTCTTATTTATCTTGTATCTGCCAACTTCTCCTAAGTCGTAACGCCTACTGTTGAAAAACATGCCGTCAAGACTCTCTTTTACTTTTTCAAAAACAATTGGCTCTCCTGGATGAAGTCTTTTGAATATCTCTATAATTGCATCTTTTGTATTTCCGCTTTCATCTTTTTGCAAAGTGTTGTCTATAAAAGAAGTCTTGCTGTCTTTTTCAAAAGAATCAAATTTTCGGGAAATATCATCATTTGAAGACAATCCAATAGCCCGCAAGAAAGTTGTTGCCAGGAATTTTTTGCGTCTGTCTATTTTTACTGTTATCGTATCGTGTCTAGTAGTTGAGAACTCAAGCCATGACCCATGCACTGGTCTTATTTCGGCACTGTAAAGTGTTTTCCCTGTAACTGTATCCTGCAAAGTTGTGAAGAACACACCGGGGGAACGAACCAACTGATTGACGACAGCGCGTTCAACCCCATTTATAATAAATGTGCCTCTTTCGGTCATCTGTGGAATATCGCCCAAGAAAACTTCTTGATCTAATTCAGAATTTGTTTTTTTATTAACAAGAGTAGCTTTTACATACAAGGGAGCATCGTAAACAAGTCCTTTTTCCAAAGCCACATCAGGAGAGTTAGTTGGTTTGCCTATACGATAATCTTTAAAAATTAATCTCCAATTTTTTTCTGTAAAGTCGTCTATTGGAGATACTTCGTTGAGAATTTCGCCTATTCCTTTTTCAATAAACCATTTATAGGAATGTTTTTGTACATCCAGAAGATCCAATTTTGGCAAGAATGGATGGTCTTTTCCCCAATTTTGTCTAATAATGTTGTGTGCTTCGCTGTTTTTTTTAGGCATTTGAAAATGCAGTGGATAAAACCCTATATATCAACAAAAAAAATGCACAAAGTGCATTCCCTTTTAAGGGTATTGTCTAGGACTTGGATTTTATACCACACTATTCCTTCTTTGTCAACACCTTATAGTAAAGCCCAGTCTCTCTATTTTACATGGGCTATAGCCGATATGGGAAGATGGTCTGATCCTCTTGATTGCTCTACTCTAAAATTTTCTACATGCACATCTTTGCTTACATAAATATAGTCCAAGCGATGTCGGAGTTCTGTTTCTCGAAATTCTCCATAATCAAAAGGGTAAATTGTCCAGGTTGGCTCGGTAAGTTTTGTATCCGTGTTCTTCATAACATCACTTACCTTCTCTAACGACTTACTATCGGGGTAAGAATTAAAATCTCCCATAAGAATGGTTCTACTATGTGGTAAAAGTTTCAGGAGGTTATCAATTTGTAAGTCTCGCATTCGAGACGGACCAAACGCGTGCGAATACGCCAAATGCACACTAAATACTTTTATACTTACTCCATTTACCCTTATTGTTGTTTCCACCGCAATTCTTGGTTCTGATTCCGGGGTATTAACATAAAGACTAATATCGCTTAAAAGATGAGGCTTACTTTCTATAATTGGGTATTTGCTTAATATTGCATTTCCTTGCGGAACCCCAAAAGTATTTTCTTGAATTGCTGGATAATACACTAGTTTATACCCTAAAGCCTCCGCTATTATAGCTGCTGTATTTGTATCGTCTTTTTCTATGACCTCCTGCAAGGCAATAATGTCTGCCTTCGCGTTTTTAAGAAACTCGATAATTAAATCAAGCTTATTTCCTTGCCAGATATTCCATGATAAAACTTTCAATTTCATCCTTACCTACCAATAACCCTTCCCATAATGAAAAGTTTCTGTTGAATTCATGATGTAATCGTAGGTTTGCTTAGATAAGATAGGAGCAAACATTGTTCCATTGTCAAATTTTATCACTCCCTTGCTGTTTTCATAAGATATTTTCCTATCCATCAAAGTGAATCCAGCTTTCTCGTAAAGTTTGCGTACGTCTTTTTTCAAATCAACGTTAAGACATGCAATATCGCATTTCTCTTTTTTCAGTATTTCTAAACCTTTCTTAAGCATTTGCGTTGCAATACTATGCCTTCGCATATTTTCTGCTACACAGACGCCCCCCATTCCGCCAATGACAATTTTTTCCCCGCCAAAACCAATACTTCTTTTGTATAACTCAAGCGTGCCAACAACCTTTGAATATTAATAAGCAAATAGTCTAGCAAAACCCCTTGCGAAAAAATCTTCTTGCTTGGATTGCTGGGAGACATCAGAAAAACATTCTTCCAACAGCTTATGTAATTCTTCTTTTTGATCAGATGAAATCTTGTCTTGTGAGATAACTGCTAGCTTCAACATGCATTATCGCTCTAAACTATTCTAGCACATAATTGTGCTATTATAGACTCATGCTTGCCAGGGTTAATTCCTCTGCAGTTGTTGGGCTGGATGCTGTGCCGGTTGAGGTAGAAGTAGATATTGCCAATCAAGGACTTCCCAGCTTTGCAATAGTAGGACTTCCTGACAAAGCTGTTGAGGAAGCAAAAGAACGCGTAAGATCTGCAATTAAAAATACTGGCGCCGAATTCCCTGCAAAAAGAATTACTGTAAATCTTGCTCCTGCGGATCTGCCAAAAGAAGGCCCATCTTATGATTTTCCAATTGCAGTTGGCATACTCATTGCATCAGGCCAGTTAAAAACAGATATTCAAGACGCTCTTTTTATGGGAGAGCTGTCTCTTGATGGAAGACTAAGGCATACAAACGGTGTTTTGCCCCAGGCAATTTTGGCAAAAGAAAAAAGACTTAAAAGAATTTTTCTTCCCTCTGTTGACTCAACGGAGGCTGCGATTCTTAGAGGAATTAAAATCTATCCTGTTCCAAACCTTATAGCGCTTATGCACCATTTTACGGGAGCAAAAATAATCATAAAACCACAAAGATATATAAATTTTACAGACTATTTCAAAGAAGAATTATTCGATTTTGATCTTAGGGATATTAAAGGACAAGAAAAAGCAAAAAGAGCAGTGGAAATTGCCGCGGCAGGGTCTCACAATATTTTGCTCAAAGGGCCCCCGGGCGCCGGAAAAACCCTTCTTGCTAGAACCCTGCCTTCAATTCTTCCAAAGTTGATCCTCTCAGAAGCTCTTGATGTGACAAAAATCTACAGCATCTCCGGACTTCTCAATAAAGAGTCTCTTGTTGTAAAGCGGCCATTTCGCTCGCCTCACCACACTGCCTCTCATATTGGACTAATTGGAGGAGGAACAAGCCCAAAACCTGGAGAAATTTCACTTGCTCATAGAGGCGTATTATTTTTGGACGAATTTCCAGAATTTCCCCGTCATGTCTTGGAAGCTTTAAGACAACCCATGGAAGATGGAATGATTACTATTTCTCGGTCTTCCGGTAGAATAAATTTTCCGGCAAAATTTATGTTAATTGCTGCGCAAAACCCCTGCCCATGCGGGCATCTTGGGGATAACAGACGTGAATGCAAATGCAGCGCTTCAGAACTTACCCGTTATCAAAAGCGCATTTCAGGTCCTATTCTTGATAGAATTGACATCCATTTGGATGTTCCGGCAGTGAAAGTGGAAAAGCTAACCACTGAGGATAAGAAAATAAAAATTGAGCCTTCGGATACTGTTAGAAAAAGGGTCCAAAAAGCACGAGATATTCAAACCAAAAGATTCGAGAACAAAAAAATTACAGCCAATTCCGAGATGACCAACAAAGACATAAAAGAATTCTGCACCCTGTCAGAAGAATGCACATCTCTTCTTCACCTGGCAGTTTCCAAAATGAATCTTTCTGCAAGATCTTATCAACGCACCATAAAGCTTGCCCGTACCATCGCAGACCTTCAAGAATCTAAAGTTATAAAATCAAACCACATTGCCGAAGCACTACAATACAGACCAAGGACAGAAAATTTATAAATTTCCATGACAAGAAGAAAAATATTTACTATTATCACTTTTACCATCTTAATGCTTCTGATAGGAAGAAATAGTACTTTTTTACCACGGTTTTCATTTTTTTTAAACACTAAAAATGAATCTGCTGCTCTAAAAAAACAAATTCAAGAAGTCGTCAGGCAGCAAACGGGCAGCTACTCTGTCTACTTTTCAAACGTTGATGATGGACGCTTGTCTTTTGGCATAAATGAAAATTTTATACATACTGCCGCATCTGTTAATAAAGTCCCTATTGTTGTAACTTTGTACTATTTAGCTTCCCAAAACAAAATAAACCTTGATGAGAAAATTACAGTCCAAGAAAATGATATACAAGATTACGGAACAGGCAGTCTTCGCTATGAAGAGCCAGGCAGAAGCTATTCTCTCAAAACTCTAGCCAAGCTTACCCTTGAACAATCTGACAATACTGCCGCTCATATTCTTGCCCAAAAAATTGGGACAGATAACATCCATGAAGTTATTGAGAATTTTGGATTAACTCAAACTAGCATGGAAAATAATAAAACAACACTAACTGATATGCATATTCTTTTTAAAAAGATTTACAGCGGAGAAATTGCAAATAAAGCCCTGACAAACGAACTTTTGGATTTTCTCAAAGATACAGATATAGAGGATCGAATTCCCAAGCTTCTGCCAGAAGATACCGTTGTGTACCACAAAACAGGAGACGCTGTTGGCATTATCCACGACGTTGGAATAGTAGAACAAAGCAATAACGCGTTTTTTGTAGGAATAATGACTTCAGATATTGGAAACAGGGAAGAAGAAACCAAAAACGCAATTGCAAAAATTGCAAAAATAATCTTTGACTTTAATATGAATAAATAAAAAAATGATACAATAAAACGATGGAAAAAGGACTGTCTACACAAGAGGCTTCACTATTGCTTACTAAATACGGAAAAAACGAAATTTACACCAAGTCTCATAATACTCCATTATTAATTTTTGCCTCTCAATTTCCAACGTTTCTAAACGGCATTCTATTTATAGCAGCCTGTTTCTCATTTTTCATCGGCGACTCTTTGGATGGAACATTTATTCTTGCAGTTCTTCTTCTCAACGGCATCGTTGGCTTCATTCAGGAATATAATGCTGAAAAATCCTTAGAAAAACTCAAAGATTATGTCAAGCCGCTTTCTCTGGTTCTAAGAGATGGAAACGAAGTGCAAATCCCAACCTCAGAAATTGTGCCCGGTGATATTGTAGTTTTATCAGAAGGAGACCGCATGCCGGCAGACGGAACATTCCTGCATAACGAAGACTTGGAAGTTGATGAGTCTATTCTTACTGGAGAATCTCTGCCCGTTGCAAAAGAAAAAAATGCCCAAGCGTTTAGCGGCACCCTTGTTGTAAAAGGAAAAGGTCATCTGACAATTGAAAAAACAGGCATGAATACTCGTTTTGGGCAAATTGCCCAAACTCTTTCTACTTTATCTGCCGATAAAACTCCCCTTAGAAAAAGGCTTGACGCGCTTGGCAAATTACTATCGATTATTGTTCTTATCGCAGCAATTCTTATAATTCCAATCGGGGCTTACCAAGAAAGAGAGCTTTTTCCACTTATACTTCTGGCAATAAGCATTGCTGTTGCCGCCATTCCTCAGAGTCTACCAACAGTTGTCACAATTGCTCTTGCCATTGGAACAAATAGAATGGCGAAGAAAAACGCGATTGTCAGAAAAATGCATGCTGTTGAAACACTTGGATCTGTACAAATTCTTCTGGTTGACAAAACAGGAACGTTAACGGAAAATTCAATGCGCGTAAGAAAACACTGGATAAAAGACAAAAAGTTTTTTACTCCTCTTCTTAGAGCTTGCGTTTTAGGAAATACAGCCTCTCTTATTCAAAAAGGCGAACTTAAATCATTTGATATTGTTGGTGACAAAACTGATGGCGCGCTTCTTTTATGGGCCAAGAGCCAGGTCAAAGATCTGATGGATTTAAAAGACGGAGGAAAAATTGTTGATGAGTTTGTTTTTGATCCCGATGAAAAGACTATCACAACATTATGGGAAGAGAAGAATAAAAAATATGTCTATGTCCGCGGCGCTCCTGAATCAATTCTAAAACACAGCGAACTTAAAGAAGACGAAAAAAACAAAATGACAAAGCTATATGAAGAATATGCGTCAAAAGGCCTCAGGGTTATTGCATTTGGTATGAAACACGAACGACACGAAAGACATGTCAAAAGAGACCAACTGGAAAAAGACCTAATTTTTTTGGGTTTTGTTGGCATATATGATCCCCCGCGGGAAGAAGCAAGACAAGCTGTTGAGAAAGCACGTCAAGCAGGAATTACAACGATTATGGTTACCGGCGATAACGAAAAAACCGCCCTTTCAATCGCAAAAGACGTCGGATTGCTGGAAAAGGACGAAGACGTTGTAACGGGCGATGAACTTGAAAAAATGAACGATGAGGAATTATCAGAAATAGCAGAGCGAACTCGAGTTTATGCAAGAAGCAAACCTGAAGACAAGCTTCGTCTTGTAAATATACTAAAACAAAAAGGGTATGTAATAGGAGTAACGGGCGACGGTGTAAATGATTCCCTGGCGTTAAAACGCGCTGATGTAGGAGTAGCTATGGGGCAGACAGGTACTGATGTTGCCAAAGAAGCAAGCGATATAGTTCTTACCGATGATAATTTTTCAACGCTTGTTGCGGCAATTGAAGAAGGACGCATTATTTACAATAATATCATAAAAGCAGTTACTTATCTTTTGTCTGGCAATATTTCTGAACTTGCCATGATAATTTTTGCTGTGCTTTTAGGCTTGCCTAGTCCACTGCTGCCTACTCAAATATTGTGGATAAATTTAGTTACCGATGGTCTTCCCGCATTCGCGCTTGCGTCCGACAGCAAAGATACTGATCTTATAAAAGACAAGCCCCGAGACCCCAAAACCTCTATTCTAACCAAAAACAGGATCATTTTTGTGCTTGGGGTTGGCTTAGCGCTTTCAACATTGTTCATTTTCCTATTCTCTCTTATTCTCTCCTTAGGCGGATCTGAAACTTTCGCCCGAACCATTGTATTTAACGCGCTAATATTTACTCATATGGGTATTGCATTTATTGTTAGGGGAAAATCAATGTTTAAATACAATCCGTTCTTAGTATGGGGCGTGCTTGTTATAATAATTCTTCAAGTAGTTATAACCTTTACGCCTGCCCTCCAAAACATCTTCCACCTTGGGTTTTAAAAATTACCTACAACAGTTTCTGCTGGTTTTTGTTTTCCTCAATAAATTTCAGTCCAAGATGTTCGTATGCTGCTTTCGTGGCGACTCGACCTCGATTGGTTCTTTTCAAAAACCCAATCTGAAGTAAATATGGCTCGACAACCTCTTCTATAGTTCCTATATCCTCAGAAATACTTGCGGCAATAGTTTCGACCCCTACCGGTCCTCCACCGTGTTTTTCAATAATTGCTTTTACAAACCGTCTGTCAGAGTTGTCAAGCCCAAGATTATCAACTTCCAGCAATTTTAAAGCTTCTCTGACTAAATCCTTTGTTATTTTCCCCTCTCCTTTAACCTGAACAAAATCTCTTGCACGTTTAAGAAGTTTTAGAGCAATTCTCGGAGTTCCCCGTGCTCTTTTTGCAAGCTCTTCTATGCTCTCTTTGTCAATAGGCACTGAAAGCTTGCGGGATGCGCTAATGATAATTCCCTCTAACTCTTCCGGCGTATAAAAATTGAGCCTGTGAACAACGCCAAATCTGTCCCGAAGCGGCGCTGACAAAAGTCCTATTCTTGTTGTTGCTCCAATAATAGTAAATTGAGCAAGGTCCAGCCGAAGAGTTCTGGCAGAGGGCCCCTTGCCAAGAACAATATCTAAGGCATAATCCTCCATTGCCGGGTAAAGAGTCTCCTCAACTACCTTGTTAAGCCTGTGAATCTCGTCTATAAAAAGCAAGTCTCCTTTTTCAAGATTGGTCAGAATTGAAGCAAGATCGCCTGCCCGCTCAATCGCTGGACCAGAGGTAACTCTTATGTTGCTTCCCATTTCTTTGGCAATTAAATGAGAAAGTGTGGTTTTGCCAAGACCAGGAGGGCCATACAAAAGAATATGCTCTATAGACTCTTTTCTTTTTTTGGCAGCAGAAATTGTAATTTTTAAAGACTCTTTAACTTGTTTTTGCCCATGAAATTCCTCCCAAGCCTGGGCCCTTAGAGAAGTAAATAGAATCTCTTCTTCGGGATTTGTCCTGTCAGTCTCTTTTTCCCTTTTTGCCTTTTGTTTTTGGTCGTCTTTCATAATTGTCATCCTGAACTTGTTTCAGGATCTTCTTTTTCAGGACTCAAGATGCTGAAATAAATTCAGCATGACACCGTTAGATTATTTCCCTAATTCCTTAAGCGCCAGCTTTATCTTCTCCTCAACACTATTTCCCTCCGCTTTTATAGATTTTATCGCTTCTAAAGCTTCCCTACTGCTAAATCCAAACTGCTTAAGCGCTGTAATCACTTCACCGTTTTCTTTTCCATCAGTCTTTGACAAATCCAGGTCTTCAATGCTTCCAAATTTAGACTTAAGCTCAATAATAATCTTTTGAGCGTTCTTGCGCCCCAAGCGAGGAACTGCAACAAAAAAAGAAACGTCATTTGTTATAATTGCTTGAATAATTCCCTCTCTGTTTCCTATGGTAAAAACGCCCATTGCCGTCTTAGGTCCTATTCCAGAAACACTAATAAGTTTTTCGAATAACTTTAAATCCAATAAATCCAAAAAGCCGAAAAGCTGAATCGCGTCTTCTCTGACATGAGTATGGGTAAAAAGCTTCAAATTTGAACCTACAGAGATTGCAGATAAGACACTACTTGTGACCAAAACTCTGTATCCAACACCTCCTACATTAACCACAACATGCGGATTATCATAAGCAACAACCTCACCGCTAATAAACCCAATCATATCGTCTTGATTATAACATAGGAATTATTTAAAATAGATTGAATGAACGCTGGCAAAAAAAGCCCTTCAATCATTTCTTTTGTAAAACGTGTTGATAAACCCTGGGGATATGAGATTCATTTTGTGCCAGAATATCAACCATATATGGGAAAGTTGCTGCACATCGAGGCGGGCAAAAGATTGTCGCTTCAGTATCATGACCAAAAAACAGAAAGCTGGTGGCTTGTCAAAGGCCGCGGAAAAGTTATCTGGGACAATCCAGAGGGAGAACTAATAGAAACAGAGCTCGAATTAGGCAAAGGATATACGACAGCAATAGGACAAAGGCATCGTTTGGCTGGAATAACAGATTGTGATATTTTGGAAGTTTCAACGCCAGAAATAGGCACGACTTATCGGCTGGAAGATGATTATAATAGACCTGACGAGACTGAAGAAATAAGAAAATCAAAAGACAGAGGTTGGAAAAAATCTTAGGCAATTGCCTTGCTGAATTTACTGGAAAATGCGTGAGTTAAGGCAACAGCAAGTGCGTCGCTAACATCATCGGGCTTTGGAATTTCTTTAAGTTTAAGAATTATTTTGACCATTGCTCCGACTTGGTTTTTCTCTGCTCTTCCGTATCCACTTACTGCAATTTTTACCTGCAGGGGCGTGTAAATTGCTATGGGAATATTTCTTTCGGCAGCTGCCAACAAAACAACTCCTCTTGCCTGCCCCACAACAAAAGCTGTTTTGGCATTTGTGTTGAAAAACAACTCCTCAACTGCTATCGCAGAAGGCATATATTCTTGAATAATTTTTTCTACTGAATGATAAATGTACTTTAGCCTTTCCGCAACTTCAAGGCCTGCAGGTGTCTCCACACATCCATAACTTTGAACTTTGAACTCTTGCCCGGAGCCCTGAGCTTGTCGAATGGGTCGAAGGGTTGATTTTTGATATTCTATTACACCCCACCCCGTCCTCGCAATCCCCGGATCAATCCCCAAAATCTTCATGATAAATATGCTACAACATTGTACATTAATTTCAAATATTGTATAATAACAAGGAATGAAGCGACCAAAGGTAACAGTTGAGAAAAGAAAAATTTTGGGAAAGAGTGTAAAAAAGCTTCGACGCGAAGGAATTTTACCTGCAAATATCTATGGCAAGGATATTAAGTCTCTTGCTGTACAGCTTCCGCAAAAAGAATTTGAAAATGTATTTAAAGATGTTGGCGAAACAGGGCTTGTTGACGTTGCTGTAAATGGAGAAACGAAGCCATCCCTCATACACAATGTCCAGTACGATTATTTACGCAATCCTCTACACGCAGATTTTTTTCAAGTAAATCTTAAAGAAGAAGTAAAGACAATGGTTCCTATTGAAATAGCAGGTGAGGCGAAGGCGGTAACTGACAAAGTCGGACTTATACTTCAACCCCTTTCAGAGCTTGAAGTCGAAGCCCTCCCAGAAGATCTTCCGGAGCATATTGAAGTAAACGTAGAGAAACTTGCTGCTGTTGATGATCAAATTATAGTCAAAGATATAACTCCTCCAAAAGGCGTAAAGATTCTAACCGACCCCGATCAGGTAATTGTTAAGATCGGAGAACTGGTCAGCAAAGAGGCGCAAGAACAAGCAGCAGCCGAAGCACAAGCAGCTGAAGAAGCCAAAGTAGAAGGTACAGCAGCTCCTGAGGGCGCTAAAACAGAAGCACCTGGGGAAGCGGCAAAGGCAACAACCGAAACAAAGACAGAAGAAAAACCCAGCGATGCCCCTAAAACTGCTGGCGGTGATGTAAAACCACAGAAATAATTTAATATTTGCTTTTTAATATCTTCTCCAGCTCCCTCCCCTTTTCAAAATTGGGATCTATATCCAAAGTTTTTTCAAGGTAAAATTTTGACGAGACAAAATCACCCAATCTATAATGTAAAATAGCAAGCTGAAAATATGCGTCTCTGTAGTCGGAGTATTTAGCAACAACAGATTTCCAAAATGTTACCTCTTTTATTATCTCCCATCTTTCTTTGTCTACTTCCTGTTTTTGACTATTGCTTTTATACAAATTAAACCCGGAAAAAATTACTGCAGTTAACAGAAAAAGCGAAATAACAAGAGCGAAAAAATGTTTTTCGGTAAAAGTTCGGAGAATATTCGGGAATTCTAAGGTTTTTTTGTTTTTTTGAGCAGAAGTAGCTTTCTTTTTTTTTGTAAAAAAACGCAATTTCGGTGCGACTTTTTTATAAACCTTCTTTTTCATAAATACGGCTTGCCCTACACAAGCTTTATGCGAAGGCGGGCCACGTATCTATCATAATAGATTTGCCAAAATTAAACCTTTGATATATCTCTTCTGTGACAAAAGGCATGAATGGATGAAGAAGCTTAAGCTGAACCAAGAACAAAAAGCTAAGAACTAAGAATGAATTTTCGTCAATTCTATTTTTTACGTCTTCAATGTATTTATCGGCAAATGTGTGCCAAGCAAACTCATACAATTTTTCCGCTGCGAAATTAAAATTATATTTTTCTAAATCTTGAGTTACTTCTTCCGCCAATTTTTGTGTTTCTTCAATCATCTCTTTATCTTTTTTATTCTGGACTACCCTTAGGATGTCATTCTGAGTCCGTCGACTGACGGATGAAGAATCTAGATCCTTCACTTCGTTCAGGATTACATCTTTACGTTTCATGTCAATAAACCTTGCCATATTCCACAACTTATTGGTAAATTTCCTTGCTGCTTCCAATTTTGGAAAAGAAAGACTCTGATCATTTCCGGTCGCGTTTCCGTAAACCAAAGCAAACCTAACAGAATCTGCACCATACTTATCAACCAGCTCCAAGGGATTTATCACATTCCCCTTTGACTTACTCATCTTTTTTCCATAAGGATCGTTCACGAGCCCATGCAATAGAATATGCTTAAAGGGTACATCACCTGTTATGTACAGTCCTACCATAACCATTCTCGAAACCCAAGCTTTAAGGATGTCATAACCTGTTTCCATAACATCTGTTGGATAAAACTTTTTATAATCATTCGGAAAATTCTCTAATTCTTTTAATGGGTGAGATTCGTATGTATAAAGGTAGGCTTTAGATTGAGGGGTCACTATTTTATCTGGATTTCTAAGCTTAAATGCAACAATGAGCTCGCCAAGTGATTCATAAGTTTTAAAATGAGTTTTATCTTTGTAGTCAATCTTCTCAACTGTTGTCTCTTCGACTTGCTTTATAACACCATAACCGAATAGTTTTTGAGACTGTGTGTTTTCAAACAATACCTTGTCTCCTGCTTTAAATCCGTAATCTCTTAATCTATAAGTCTTTGTTTTACCTTTAAGCACCTGAGGAACCACATCTTCATGGAATCCCATGGTCAGTGGCGTTAAAGTCGCAAACGGCCATTGAGCTGAAGAAAACCACGTGTCAAAGGTGTCTGTATCTTGTTCTAGTTTTTTTGAACCACAATTTGGACATTTTTCAGGTTTGCTACCATCAGTTACAATCCACTCGTTTTTGTCACGATGACAATGCGAGCACTTCCAGGCAGGAATTCGTATTCCCCAAACAATCTGCCTTGAGATATTCCAATCCTCTAAATTTTCAAGCCATTGAAAATACTGATTCTCAAAATTTTTGGGGTAAGCTTTTATTTTTCCCTTCTTTATTACATCTATCGCTTTTTTCCTCAAGCCGTCCACTTTTACAAACCACTGTTCAAGCGGCAGCGGCTCCAAAACATTTTTACATTTATAACAAGTTCTTAAAACCATCTTGTGCTTTTCTTCTTTTTCAAGCAGGTTTTTTTCTCTCAAAATTTCCAAAGTTTTTAATCTTGCCTGCTTTACATAAAGACCATCTAAAACACCCGCGTTTTGCATTTTCCCATCCATTCCAATGATCGGAGGAAAGTTAAGATTGTGCCTCTTCGCTATTTCAAAATCATTAAAATCATGAGAAGGAGTAACCTTTACGGCACCTGTGCCGAATTTCATATCTACATACTCATCCCCGATTACGGGAATTTCTCTATCAACCATAGGCAGTATTGCTGTTTTTCCAACAAATTCTTTATATCTCTTGTCTTTTGGATTAACCATCACAGCCACGTCGCCAACCATTGTCTCTGGTCTTGTTGTCGCGATGGTAATATAACCTCCAGTTTTTATAGGAAATTTAATATAGTAAAGGAGACCCTCTGCTTCTGTATTAACAACTTCCAAATCAGAAAAACTCGTGCCATCAAAAGTGCAATAATTAACCAGTCTGTAACCCCTATAAACAAGCCCCTCGTCATGCATTTTTTTAAATGTTTTATAGACAAGCCTTACAATACCCGGATCAAGAGTGTATTTTTCCCTGCTCCAATCAAGAGAGAATCCAAGACGCTTCAGTTGAGACTCTATCCCTCCCCTATGCTCATCTACGTATTCTCTGATCATTTTATAAAGAGTATCGCGGTCAAAATCCAGTCTTGACTTCCCTTCGGCTTTCAACTTCTTCTCAAAAACGAATTGAGTCTCAATGCCCGCGTGATCTGTTCCAGGAAGCCAAAGAGCGGAAAATCCACGCATTCGATGATAACGAATCAATATATCTTCAATTGTAAACATCGCGTGGCCGAAATGAAGAGCGCCGTTTGCGTTTGGAGGCGGCAAGATTACGCAATATGGCTTTCCTTTTGGATTTATCTCAGGCTTAAAGTATCCCTTTTTCTCCCACTCGCTATAAATTCTCTCCTCAACATCTTTATGGTTGTAAACTTTATCCATATATTATATTTCCCGATAAATTACCGATTTTTAACCGAAGGACACCTATTATGAAGAAACCAGCTTGTAACCTCTTGTTCTAACGGTCTGAATTTCAAGATTGTTTTTTTGAAGCTTAAGCTTACTTCTTACTCTGGCTACCAATCTATCAATTGCCCAATCTGAAACCCCCAAAGCCTCAACCTCAGACCAAACCTTCTCAATAATCTGTTCGCGTTCACAGACTGTATTTAAATTCGAATTAAGAAAGTTAAAAAGGAGGTTCTCTTTTTTCGTAAATTCGGTTATGTTATTTGATGATTTCTTCTCTGCTTCTTTTATATAATGCTCGAAAAGTGGGCTAAAAATAGTAGACTTGCTACTATCCTCAAGCAAGAAACCAGTATCCCACAAATATTTTGATCTTTCCCTCTCCTCCTGACTAATCTTCTCATTTTTTATAAGCTTTTTAAGTGTGTTTTTTTCGGAGTTTTCTAAACTTTCCCAAAGTTCTTCTGACTGAAGCATGATCTCTTCATCTTTGGATAATACTTCAAAAAGCTCGTTTTTATCTCTTGGCTTATTCTCCTGCTCTTG
>MFNO01000003.1:3576-5951 GCA_001782075.1 Candidatus Levybacteria bacterium RIFCSPHIGHO2_01_FULL_38_26 | reverse complement strand
AGGGGAGGTTGGGGTGGGAGTAGCGGAAGCCACGCATCTAAATGCACTAGGAACACAGGTCATGTTCGTGTTGCTACAGTTAATGCAATTAGTGGTAAAAGATCGATTAAGTGAGGAGCTAAATTTACAGACAGGATCTGATGCATCACCATTTACGCATGTGTAGCTTACGCTTGATAGCGTACTGCACGAGTTTCCTTGGTAAAACCGTGATTGACAAGACCAGTTTTGAGCAGAGGCGGCTGAAGTCATGAGAAGAGATACTCCTGAGATCAAGGTAAAAAGAGTTAAAAAAGTGTATTTTTTAAAATTTATCATTCTAATGGTTTTTGGTATTGCACGTTTTGATTTTCTAAGGGAGTTCCTATTTGTATAACACTTATTTCCTTATTGAATTCTTCGTCAAAGTATGGATTTGCCAGTCTTATATCAACAAGCCACATTTCGACAGCCTGTATTTCAATGTCGCCAGAAGATGCGGGAGTAGATGTCGTAACATTTCCTATAGATACATTTTGAACTGTTCCCTGCGCCTGTTCTAAGGCAAAAGTAACTGCCTCTTGGCAGCTAACGGGATGCTCCATTGCCTCAAAATCTCTGCATGCTTGATCAATTTCCTGCTGCTGTGGGTGCTGGGGCTGGGGAGTAGGCGTTTGGGATAGCGGCCGGGAGTCAGCTAGAAAGATAGCCACAAGAACAATAAAAATTGTAAGGATCGAAACGCCAATAACTAAACGTTTTGACATACTCTCATCGTAGAACAAAACAAGTGGAAAATGCAATAGGTTGAATTATGATTTATGAATTACGAATTACGAATGACATAAGGCGCGTGGTGTTTGTAGGAGTTTTTAAGACAAAAATTTATTATTTTCTCAGAATTTATAAAGCCAATTTTTCTGATCTCAGCTAGACTTAATTTTTTATCAAAATAATAATATAGAACTTCGTCTGCTTCTTTGTAGGAAAACCCGAATTCTGACTCGTCAGTCTGCCCTTGCCACAGTCCCGCGGTTGGTGTTTTTTCGATTATATTTTTTGGTAGATTAAGAAATTTTGCCAGCTCATAGACTTGGGTTTTGTACAGATGCTGGATTGGCTCAAAATCCGATGCCTGGTCTCCGAATCTTGTGAAATACCCAAGATAGTACTCTGATCTGTTCTCTGTTCCGGCAACAAGGGCATTGTGTTTTTTGGCAAGGTCGTAGAGAATAATCATTCTGATTCTAGCCATGATGTTGCCGAGTCTTATTTTGTCGGAGTTTAGAGATAGTTCTTCTTGGAAAACTTTAACAAAGGGGTCTATTGAGATTTCATAAATATTCTCTTTTGGAATCCCTACCTTTTTAGTAATTGGCTTAATATCTTTAAATTGAGAACTAGAATAATAAAGATGAGCGATTATAATATTCTGCGGAGGAATAGCCTCTTTGATAAGATAAAATGAAGCGGTTGAGTCAATGCCTCCTGACATACCGATGACGACATTTTTAAAACCCTGTTTTTTTAAGACATTTTTTATAAAAGAGACAATTTTACTTTTTTCATTAGGTGGATTTATTTTAAGCATATAAATTGTGTTTCATTATATAACTTTTTACCTCTTTTGGCACGAGGTCCGCGATATCTTTTCCCATCTTTATTCGCTTCCTGATTTCCGATGAGGAGACGGCGAGTTTTCTTGGCACAACCATCAATCCAAATTTTTCTTTGATTTCTTTCCAGCCCTTCCATTTTTTAAAATCTTTCAATTGATCTTCGCCCATGATCCAGGCAAAATCGTCTTTGGGAAATTGGTTTTTCAGCGCCCTTAGCGTATCAGTGCTGTAGCTTAGTCCTTCTTTTTTTAATTCCATATCAGAGGCTATTATATTTTCGTTGTCCAACAGCTTTGTCATGGCAAGCCTATGCTTTGCTTGGGTTACTTGTTTGCCGAAGGGATGTTTGAAAACGGGCATGAGAATTATCTTTTCGACAGCCTTTTGTTTTAGAAGCTCTTTGGCTACAAAAAGATGACCGTTGTGCGGAGGATCAAAACTCCCGCCCAAAACTCCTATTTTCATGGTAAAAACCTAAATCCACGTCCTTTAACTGTTTGTAAATGTTCTGGGTTATTGGGGTCGTCTTCTATTTTTTTGCGGACTCTGAATATAAGCTGATCTAAGGCCTGGTCTGTTACTCCGGCTGTTGATTTGGTATTTGCCCAAACAATATTTATAATTTCTTCTCTTTCTATAATTTTATTAGGGTTTTGTACCAAGTATCTTAGGAGTTTGAATTCCGAAGGGGTGAGCGTGTCGGATAGGACAAGTTCTCCTTTGGTAATGTCATGAGTATTTAGATCAAATGCTATTTTTTGTTTTGCCTGCGGTATG
>MFNO01000003.1:0-3562 GCA_001782075.1 Candidatus Levybacteria bacterium RIFCSPHIGHO2_01_FULL_38_26 | reverse complement strand
AGATCAAATGCTATTTTTTGTTTTGCCTGCGGTATGGTTTGACTAATCTCTTTTTTAATAAACTGTTCAAAAAGAGGAATGGTGAATTTGTTGTTTTTAAAAAGACCGACGTTTTGAAGATAGTTATTTTGCTTGTCATCCTGAGGAATTGAAACGACCGAAGGATCTAGATTCTTCACTTCGTTTAGAATGACATTCGTGAGGAGTTTCTGTTCTGCTGGTGTTAAAGTTTTCCAAATATCATAAAGAGCCGCTTTCATTGATTTTTGCTCAAGGAGGAAATCAAACATGTCACCCTGAGTCCCGACTTGTCGGGACGAAGGATCTCTGAGATTCTTCCCCTTCGCAACGCTTCGGGTCAGAATGACATCAGTGGTTTCTAGCATCATCTCCACAGCCAGTCTCGTAAGGTTTGGGTGGCCCGCGGTTATGCTTAAAATAGAGTCAATAATTTCTTTACCCAGCTTTTTCCCGCTTACTTTTTCCACATATGAAATCCTGAAATCAAGACCATCTTTGTCAAACAAAGGCAGATAGACTATATGTCCTGCGACGAATTGATAAAAATCAGAGAGAATTTCCGCTCCAATTATGTCCTCAAGCGGCTTATGCGTAGAAAAAACCACAGAGAACCGGTATTTTGCTCTATCCCGCAAAACTCTTAGGTTGGTGAAAAACTCAGGTGTAACTGTTGGGATATAGTCCTCGAACCTGTCAAACAGAAAAACCACAGCCAGCTCTTTTTCTATTGCCAGAAGGTCAATGGCTTGTTTGAGTCCTTGAAACAGTACGAGCTCGTCATTGAAGCTAAGAGATTCTTTGAAAATATTCTGAAGCTTTTGGTATTCTTCTTGCTTTCCGCGTTCTCTTATGGAATCAACAAGGTTTAGGAACAAAAATTTGGTTGTATCAAAAAGCGATCTTTTTCTTACTTCGGTAAAATTTGACAGCACAAAATGAAACCATTTCTGGTTTTCTCCCAAATGCTTCAACCTGACGTTTCTGTTGTAGGTGAGAAGACCAAGGAGGTTGGATCTTCCGCCTCCGGGGAGACTGACGATCTGGCACGAATTGCCCTCCTTGACAAAACCCAATATTTTGGCAATCTCGTTTTCGCGAGTATTGGCAGGGTATAGGGATTCGAAATGCTCCATATTTAAATTAAAAACTCAAAACTAAAAAGTCAAAAGCACAAGTAAAAAGTTAAAAGTTTGTCTTACCTTTAAGCTTTAGGATTCCCGCAGCTAACATATTTGATATTTCTGTAACTTCTGCTAGTAGCTTATTCACCCTATCCTTATCTGCTTTTCCCGAGTCTCTTAGGAGTCCTAACCAATATTTAGTTTCATTAGCACTTTTAAGGGCTATTTCATGGAATCTTTTAAATTCTAGTTTTGAACCAGAAGAGGTAGCTTCTACCAAGTTTGCTCCAATACTCATGCCGCTTCTCAATAACTGGTCTGCGATTATCCAACAACTTCTTTGATTAGGAAGAGAATCTATAAAAGCAATAAGAGCGAGGCTAAACCGATAACACCTTGTTTTTAAATCACTTTTGAATTTTGAATTGTGATTTTGCATTTTTACTTTTGCCTTTTGACTTTACTTTGTAATAATACTGTAATCCATGCGTAAAGTAAATATCAAGCTCTTTCGCCTTGCGTGCTATAAGATACAGCTATATGAAAGAGCAAATCCAGTTCAACAATGTAGCAATTGAGCAATCGAACAATGTAGTTCGTTTGACATCTCAGCCTTTTGGCTCTAAACTTGGAAGAGAAGGAGGTATCTTTATGTCAGAACCAGGACAGAGTGAAATTCCAACTGGAGGAAAACAAAAACCCGTAGTGAATAGACCCTACAAGCCTATTGAGCACTCCCAGTCAGTGCCACCTACCCCCGAGGAAAAGGCAAGACAACTTCAAGGAGCAGAGACTATTCAAGAGCTGTTAGGACCTTTAGGGACTCCCGAATTTGATAGAGGGGCAAAAGATTTGGCAGAGGCGGCAGCGGGAACCCCAGAACAGCCAATGGTAAAAGAGAAGCGTGAGGAGTCAAAGGGTGTTGTTGCATACAACCAGGGTGAGCCACCTTTTGATCCAACTAGATTTACCGCGGATAGCAGGCTGCAGGAGATCGCCGAGCATTATCGCGAGATTGAGTTCCGCACGTTTCGCGATCCAACCCAACGCTTGGGGCTTATTAACGACCTGATTGGTCGTCTTAACAATATCCGAGACAGACGGGGGGAGATTGTTGATTCTGAGGCGATAAATCAAGCTCAAGAACTTGCAGGGAATTTGAGGGCAGGCTTGAGAGAGGCAATGGATTCACTGGCAAGGGGAGGAGAGATAAGGACGAGAACAGATCGTTTAAGGAAAAATATTTATGATAAATTAGACATTCCTGAAGGTGCTACACAGGGTGAAATAAAAAGAATTATTACAGGAATAACGCCAGAGATGAGGAGCGAATTGGCCAATGATATGAAAAGACATATAAGGACTCTTCAACCAAGCGGGTCACAGCTGGATCCGGAGCTTGTAGATCTAATAATTGAGACTGAGAATTATGAATCTTTAGAATACATAATAAATAGAATTATTTCCCATCCACTTGAAGCAGAGACAAAACGTTATGCGCGTGAATTTTATGGCGGCATTAATTTTAGTCTTATAACAGAATCGCTTAAAGGAAAAGCAGAGGATCTTAGAACAGGAATAGTCACGGGGGAAGCGGAGGAGAGGCCATCATTGTTTTTAGAAGGTCTTTATAGGAAATTTCATACATTAGAAGCAGGGACAGAGTTTATGCACAATCTAAACAGAACTGTAGTCATGGGAGCAGAAAGAGAGTTTGTGGGCTTAGCGCCAGAGATGATTCCTGATCATTTTCAAGTTTTGCAAAGAGCGAAACATGTGCCTGCAGTCATGAGAATATTTGACGAGGAGCTGCAAAGAGTTATGGCCAGAGACAGCGTGATAACAGCCAAAAACTACAAAGAAGTCACAGGCACAATATTTGATGAAGAAGGAGGGGTAACGGGAGCAATAGAAGGTTCAGTTGAAAAACTTCTCAGAGCCTATAATGAAAAGCTTCCTGCAAGTGAGAGACTAGACGAATGGGAGATAAAATGGGCTTTTCATACCGGAAGGAATTTACTCAATATTACTATTCGTACCGCTGAGCTGATAGCGCATAGCAGCGGTGCACAAATTGGATATAAATCTTTTCCTCAAGAGTCTATAGCCAAAATTATTGACCAACTGGATTTGTTGGGTGAGAGATTTGGGGTTGCCCAGGAGGCAGGAGGAATACAGCTGTTGCATATGATAAAGGCAAACTTTCATAGAGAAAAAGAGCATCATGGATGGAGAGAAAGTGGTATAAAGACTATTCTAGGTAAAAATAGAAAAAAATTTGAGGAAACAGGCATTTTAAATATTACAGGAGTATTTAGTAGCTGGAGACAGAATAACATTCTTTTTCTAAATGTTCCAGGTGTAAATCATGCAACTGACGAACCACAGCGAATTTCTATAGAGAATTTTCTAAATTACAA
>MFNO01000002.1 GCA_001782075.1 Candidatus Levybacteria bacterium RIFCSPHIGHO2_01_FULL_38_26 | reverse complement strand
CTGTCGAAAAGTTACGGAGCACAAAGAAACGGAAAAACTGAAATAAATTGAAAAAGGACCGCTGGCGTTATATAATTCATATTATAGGGGTATCGGTTAACGGTAAACCAGCGGTCTCCAAAACCGCGACTGGGGGTTCGACTCCCTCTACCCCTGCAGGCTCTACTCGAACTCTCCACCAACTCTTGATATAATTTGAGGATGAAGCTCCCCTGGTATGTTATTTCGAAAGGATCTCTCTTACACCATCTACCCTTAATTGGTAAATCAACTGCACAGAGCATAGGATCTATCATTCTTATCCCAAATCCCATTTACCGCGATCTACAAACAGATAATCCAAACCCCAAACATGTAGCTTTACTTATTCACGAAGAAACACATCGCAATAGACAGAAGGAAATGGGCGTATTGAAGTTTGGATGTCAATACTTATTCAATTCAAAGTTTCGCTTTCAAGAAGAACTGTTGGCAGTAAAGGAAGCCATGAGGTACTTAAAGAAAAATAAAATACCCTTCGATTTTGACAGAAATGCAAAGTTTATCTCAAGTTATGTATATCTTTGGCCAGTCTCAAAAGAATATGCAGAAAAAGAGTTAAAAAAAGTTTGGGATGACTTATAGATTTTTGGCCAAATTGTTCGTAGGTCGCTTACTAATGCCTGCTTATATACCTTCTTAATCTTCATATGAAAAAGGGTGTGGATTATATTGGAGTGACGTGTGTTTTTTGCTCGTGAATAATTAGTCAAAAAATCAGGATTTATCCAATCTCCCTCCCTTTCCCAGTGTTATAATCAATAAACAATGTGGTTTTATTTAGCTATTATTTCCGTTATTGCTTTGGCAGCGGGCGAACTGACCCAGCAACATCTTCTCAACAGAAAAGAAGCATTTACCCCAAGAACAAGTGCGGTACTGACGTTCCTTTTCCAGTCACTCGCAACATTACCGATAATTCTCTTCACGCCTCTTAAAACAGAAATATTCAGCGTACTCAAACCCGATATCTTATGGCAAGTCATTCTTGTCACATTTATTTCTTCTTTTGCCATGGTTTTTTATTTGAAAAGTTTTCAGGTAAAAAACATCAGTCTTTCAGCAATTTTTATATCCATATCCGTTGTTGTATCAACCGTACTTGGAATAATAATATTCGGTGAAAGTACAAGTTTTCTGAAATTTGCCGGAATAATACTCATCCTGGCCGCAATAGTCGGAGTCAACTACAAAAATGTGATTTTGGAAAAGAATCATTATTGGGGGCTTGCGGCAGGAACTCTCTTCGGACTCGCGTATGTTATAGACAAACATATTGTTCTTGATATCAATCCTGTTGTATATGTTCTCTGGGCGTTTTTTCTTGTCTCATTCTTCGGATTCATATTCAAACCCAAGGAAGTAATCAAATCAATCAGGAGTAAAAGGATATCGGCTTTTAGAATCATTGTGATCTCCGGTATTGCTTATCTGGCCTACAACCTCTTCACGTTCAACGCATACGTTTTCGGGGGTGAAGTCGGAAGAGTTGACGCGATAAACAACACACAGGTTTTTTTAATAATTCTTTTTGAATATCTGATCCTGAAACACAAACAATCTACCCTACGGAAATTCTTGGCAGCGTTTGTAGCATACGTTGGAGTACTGGTGCTTGGGTTTTATTAACAGCCGATCACAAAAAGACGCTCGAGCGGAAGTTTGTGATAGCCTCACAAGGCAAAAACGCCTCAGGTATTTATGATATGGAAATATATTATTACTTTTTTTATAATCCAAATCACTTTTTCTGAGTAATTTTTATGCATAAATTTTGACATAAAAACCCGTGGTAAAAAAGCTGCTATTGGTCGCTTGTGGCAAAAACAGGCACTTCTATAATCAAGCTTAACTATAAATATATCCTAACTGATGGTTTGATCAATATTTTACCTCAATATCTGTAAGGTTAAAAAAATTGACAAAAATTGTTTCACTATTGCCCTAATCTCTATTACCTTGCCAAATAATCTTAAAATATTATAAGCCGATTAGTCTAAATATTATGGGACGAGTAAGCTCAAAAGGCATATTTTTACTCAACATATACAAATCTTGTGCCATTACATGCCCCGGGAATTATGAAGACAAAATAAATTGGCACTTGCGAGGTATCTCTATACATGCTACTGTAATAAAATAGGTTTTTATGTCTGCCCAAAATCGCTCTAGGAAAAACGAGCAAAGGATTTATTACCATGTCTATAATATTGGTATTGAAAAGCGGTTTATCTTCAATGACAAAGAAGATTACGGCGTCTTTTTGGGTTATTTGAGTGATTATTTAACTACGCCCAAAGATCCAAGCAGCACAAAAAAAGTTTTTAAGATACGCGGCCATACTTTCCGAGGCATTCCCCGCCAACCCAAAAACTATTCTGACCAAGTTGAACTGATTGCTTACAGCCTCATGCCCAACCATTTCCACTTGGTTCTGAGCATTAACAAAGATACTCTAGTACGGTTTATCAGGTCTTTGTGTACCAGATATTCCATGTATTTTAATAAAAAATACAAGCGCAGAGGCACTCTTTTTGAAGGACCATACAAATCAGCTGAAATCCAATCGGGTGCGCGTATGACGCATCTTACCCGTTTTCTCCACTCTTCAGACGCATATTCTTCATATCCAGAATACTTGGGACAAAGATCAACTTCATGGGTTAAACCGCAGTCAGTTTTGTCATTTTTTGAAAACGGAACTGGCGGCTATAAAGATTTTATGGAAAAGCACAAATCTAATTACAACCTGTTTATCAACAAGGATATCCTGGAAAATCAAAGCGAACATCTTGAAAGGTCTGTCCTTTCAAGCGAAAAACCAGAAGATAAAGTATCGTCTTTGGGTTCGAGATCAACATCTTGGCTAAAGACTATCGGATTCCTGACAGTATCCACCACTCTTTTTATATTGCTGACCGCTTTTGGAATAAGAAATATCATGCTTGTTTCGTCCTCAAATATCCATCACCCTATCCCAGCGTCTGCTCCTGATGTTCTTTCAGAAGCAAAAAAAGCAGAACCCGATCCTTCCAAAACTTCATCCGAATCCGGCGCTAAAATACCAGATGCAATACTCAAGACAATTGTAACAGTCAATGTTGACAGTCCATCAAGCGTCAACATCCGCCAAGAACCATCAACAAATTCGGCAATACTCGGTAAGGCTCGAGACAACGATACCTTTGAATTTGTTGCCCAAGCTTTAGGATGGTATGAGATCAAATTGGACGATAAATCAACCGGCTTTTTATCGGAAAACTACGCAGTAATAAAGGAGGAAAAGGATTAAACATATGCAAAATCCATTGAACAAGATGTTTATAAGCTACTTTATTTTTACAATCGCCTTTGCGGCAGTGATGGTGACTTTTGTAACCAGCACAACCTACACCCAGCTGGCAATTGCCATTGTTTTTTATCTCTTCCTAGCCTTTGCCGCACATAGGATGTTGTCAAAAAAAATCTGGAGCCGCTCTCCAAAAGAACCAATCACCGCCAATGATTCACCAATCAAACCGCTTGAAAATGAAACCACCCCTCTTGAAAGGAAAGACCTTACAAGCATTGGTGTTGCCGATATTGACAAAAGGGTCTTTTTAACGTTAATTGGCAGCACCGGACTCTTCCTTCTCCTTTTTTCTCTTTTTAACAAAAGAACTGAAAGCCTACTATTCAAAACTCTGCCTAGATCTAACGGACCTGCTAACACAGATAACAACAGCAAGACAATTGACCTATCCCGGAATCAGCCGACAGATGAATATAGAATTTCAGAGATAGACGACGACGTAGTCTCTTTTTATGGATTCCTCAAAAATGATGAGAGCTGGTATATTATGAAAATAGATACAAATAGCGGTTCTTTCCGCTACGTGAAAGGCGAGAGAGATTTCCCAAGCAATTGGGAAAACAGAAAGAACCTGAAATATGATTACTTCAACAATGTCTTTAATAGCTGATTAGACAAATTTATCGCTGACTCTCCCCTGTCCCCGATCAATTCACATAAACAGGTTGAAAATATTTACTGCTTAGTATATATTCTACTATGCAAATAAAAAATGGCTGAAATTAAACTAAGCGTAATAATTCCCTGCTGGGGAGATCCTTACCTTCAAAAAACAATTGATGCTCTCTTAAACGGTTCTGAGCTTGGTGATAAACTGGAAATTATTCCGGTCCTCGACGGTTATTGGCCTGACAAGCCCCTAAAAAATGATGATAGGGTTAGAGTGCTTCATCTTGGTAAAAATGTGGGTCCAAGAAGCTGTGTTAATGCCGGTGTTAGAATATCCAGGGGTGAATTTATTATGCGTTCAGATTCACACTGCGATTTTGGGAAGGGGTTTGACAAGATGCTAACTGATACTTGCAAGGATAACTGGATAATTGCCGGAATTCGTTATTTTCTGGATCCAACTTCTTGGACGCTGATGGATAAAGATAAGGTTATTTACGAAAAGCTTGTAATACAAAGTATTGAAGATAGAAAAAAGTTTACCGGATACCCTTGGCATGAAAGAGATAAAGCGCGAGAACACGTTATGATAGATGAAACTATGTCTATACAAGGATCTGTATGGGTAATGCCGCGAAAGTGGTGGGATAAAGTAATTGACGAGTTAGACAATAAGTATGGACCTCATTACCAGGACCAGCATGAAATGATCTTCAAGACCTGGAAAGCTGGTGGCAAGATGATGATTAACAAAAACACATGGTATGCCCACAGGCACAATAAATTTGCCGCAGGAACACGGAGGATAACCCACGGTAGCCAGAAAGAGAATTTACAAAGATTTTATGACGACTGGAAAGACTACTATTACAGCGAAATTAAACCCAGGTGGAAACTATGATTTCTATAATAATACCATCAAGAAATGAGGTGTTTTTAAAAGAAACCATCCTTGATGTTAAGGCTAAGTTTTCCGGGCCCTACGAAATTATTGTAGTACTCGACGGAGGCGGAAAAGAACCGGTTAGAGACGTGAAATATATTCATAATCCGATCGCACAAGGCATGAGAACAGCTATAAATCAGGCGGTTGCGGAAGCATCCGGCAAATATATTATGAAACTTGACGCTCATTGCATGGTGGATACGGAGATAGACGAAAAACTTAAGGCAGTGCATCAAGACAATTGGGTTCAGACGCCGCGGCGGAAAAGATTTAATCCCCACATATGGGAATTAACTGATACGGATAAGCCGGATATTGATTACATGTTTGTGTCAAGATTTAAAGGACATAAAGATAACGAAAAAAACCGGGATCCCCTGCTTAAAAAAAAATTGATTGATGATATTGAAGTATTCCAGGGCAGTTGTTATTTTATGACCAGAGATTATTTCCAAAAATTGGGACTTTTGGATGATAAAAATTTTGGTACAATGGGCAGCGAGGCTTTAGAGATTGCTTTAAAAGCAAGACATGATGGAGGTAGAGTTATTGTTAATAAGACTACCTGGTACGCTCATGCCCGCATAGGGCCTCGGTATTCCGGCGGTCTGGCGCAAAGAGATAAAAGCCGTGCTTATGTAAGTATTTTAGCTCAACAATTGGCAAAACAATAATGTTGCATCTTTTTCATCCGTTCATCCCTAAAAAGAAAATTTTGAAAGAACTATCAGATACTCTAGATAGTAAATGGATTGGTCAAGGTCCAAAGGTCGACCTTTTTGAAAAGAACTTTGGAAAGAAGATGGGGTATAAATATCCGGTGATGGTAAATTCAGGAACATCAGCATTAGAGCTGGCTTATCATCTTCTGGGACTTAACGAAGACGACATTGTGGTTGTCCCGGTTTTGGATGCTATTGCAGGACAGGTTGGTCTTATCAGAAGGAAATGCAAAATCTTATTTTGTGATATAGAACGGAATACTTTAAATATTGATCCTGATTTCCTCGAAAGACTTTTGAAGGAAAATTCAGTTAAAGCAGTAATCGGGGTCCATTTAGGTGGCATTCATTTTAATCAAAAGATATATTCAGTCTGCAAAAAGTATAACGTTCCCTTGATCGTTGATGCCGCGCAATATCTTGCGCCGACATATGGAGATTATATTTGCTATTCTTTTCAGGCGATTAAACATATTACAACCGGTGATGGCGGGATGCTGGTTTTAGGTAATAAAAAGGAATATGACAGAGCTAAAAAGTTACGGTGGTTTGGGGTAGCAAGAGAGCAAAAAGAACATGATGCAAGACAGTGGAATACAAGAGCAATAAATTCTGATTTAGGAGAAGCGGGATACAAATTTCAGCCAACTGATATAGACGCGTGTTTTGGGCTGGCGGCATTGCCTGATCTAGAAATAATTATTGAGCACAGAAAACAACTTGCCCGAGAATATCTTCGAGGACTAAAAAAGATACAAATAATAGCAAAAGACACATACTGGCTATTAACTGTTTTGGTTGAGAAGCGTGATAAGCTTGCGCAGTTCTTGATTAATAAAGGAGTTGAGGTTAATATAGTACATGTTCGTAATGATTTGTTTAAGATATTTGGCGGAAAGCGCCAAAAGCTCCCCAACATGAATTGGGTTGAGACGAGATATCTTTGTCTGCCATTAAACGGTAAAATTACCAAATCCGACGTGAGATCTATCTGCAAATTAATAAGACAATTTTATGGTTAAACACGATGTAAAAACAGGCAAGTTAGATTATTGTCAAATCACAGGTTCAAAGAATTTGTTTGAGGCCATTGACCTTGGTTTTCAGCCGCCCTGTGGTACTTTGTTGACACAGAATATACTGAATAATCCCGAAACTTATTACCCCTTAAGACTGATGATCTGCCCGCAGTCGGGATTAGGCCAACTTGATTATGTTCTCGGGAGTCAGGTTTGTTTTCCTCTCGATTATACCTATCGACCCGGTATATCGGTTCCGCTCCGAGAACATATGGAAAGACTTACCGACGAACTTATTTCAAAAAATAAATTAACATCCGGTTCGCTGGTTGTTGATGTGGGGTCTAATGACGGTACTTTATTGTCATTTTTTAAAAGTAAGGGAATGAAGGTTTTGGGAGTAGAACCAACTAATATGGCTAAAGTTGCAAACAAGGATAAAGTTAAAACTATTCAGAAGTTCTTTACGAAAGCGCTGGCGAAGGAAATTGTAAAAAAACAAGGCAAAGCAAAGGTAATCACTATGACCAATGTTTTTGCTCATATGGCTTCACTCGGAGAAGTTATGGAAGGGATAAGGATCTTGTTGGATGATAAGGGAGTTGTTTTTAGTGAAAGTCAGTATCTTCTTGATGTTTTTGAAGGCAATCAATTTGATGAGATTTATCATGACCACATTCGTATTTATAGCTTAAAGTCGCTGGTAAAGCTATTCCCCTATTACGGAATGGAGGTTTTTGATGCCAAAAGGGTTCCTACGCGCGAGGGCAGTATTCAAGTTTGGGCAGGTTGGAAAGGAAAACACCCCATTAGTCCTTCTGTTGAGAAGTTATTGAAAGTAGAAGAAGATGCCGGACTATTTGATCCAAAGGAGTGGTCTAAGTTTCGAGAAAGGGTTCTTAAACAGAAGGAGAAATTTTTGGATTTGGTTCAAAAAGTTAAGAGAAAAGGTCTTAAAATTGTAGCCGATTCCTGTCCAACCAGAGGGGTGGTCTTGCTTAATTACTATGGCCTGGATAAAATGGATTTACCTTATGTTGCTCAACTGCAGGGGACGGAAAAAGTTGGCAGATACATTCCGGGAACTCATACTCCTATAGTGAGTAATGAAATTATATTAAAAGAACAACCGGATTATGTGCTTATCCTTGCCTGGCATTACAGCGATTACATAATTAAAAATTGGAAAGCAAAGGGAGTTAAATCTAAATTTATCATTCCCCTGCCAGAATTTAGAATCCTATGAGCACAATGGAATATCTAGAAAAAAAATTTGGGCTTCATAAAGGTAACCCACATAAATTAGAGAGTTTTCTTCGCGAGGACATGTATAAAATGTTTGCAGAAATGAGATTAAATACTGGTGTTGAAATTGGTGTGGAAAAAGGGAAAAATGCTCAAACTATGTTTGAGATTATCCCGGGCCTTAAGCTTTTTGGAGTGGATCCATATAAGCAGCATCCGCAGGCAAGCTATGCCTATGACGCGGCAAGAAGGGGCTGGGATGACAAACGCCTTCAAAACTGGAAACGTCAGTGTCTTAATCGTATGAAGGGCAAGAATTTTGCCCTGTTTGAGGGCTTTAGTGAGGATGTGGTCAAGAGAATCGAAGATAACTCCCTAGACTTCTTTTATTTAGATGCAGATCATTCATATGATTTTGTGATGCAGGACATAATTCTTTGGGGAAGAAAGATCCGAAAGGGGGGGATTATCAGTGGACATGATTATTATCCTAATAAGGATAGATCACCCAGGCGGGCTAAGGTAACTCAAGCAATAGATGATTATACAAATGTACATGGTATTAAGTTTTATATTACAAGCGAAGATCATTCTGTCTTAAGAGGAGACATTTATCCCTCATGGTTTTGGGTAAAGCTCGAGGATGTTTGGCCAAATGTTATAGGAGCATAATAATTGAAAACTAAAGGAATAGTGTATTATACAAACAATGTAGTTGATGAAAAGATTTTTCTTGCTTGTCAGGCTCAATTAAAAAGGTGTATGGAGATTTGGAAATTTCCCATCGTCTCCGTTTCCCAAAAACCAATTAACTTTGGACAAAATTTCGTAATGGATAAGATGGAGAGCTCCGTTCTCTCTGTGTATAAACAGATTCTTAAAGGTTTGGAAGAGTGTAAAACTGATATTGTTTTTTTTGCAGAACATGATGTTTTATATCATCCAACGCATTTTGATTTTACTCCGGAAAGAGAAGACCACTTCTATTACAACCGTAATGAATGGCACGTTAGTTCTGAGACCGGCAAAGCTGTTTTTTATCTGCACAATAATACCACGGAGCTTTCCGCTTTTAGGAAAACTATAATGGCTCATATTAAACGCGCGATTGAGGCAAATACAGACCGTTTTCACGCGAGCTACGGAGTTGCTCCGCCTAAAGGGATTCCAAAAGAGGAACAGAAAGGCAAACACTATGGTGTTTATATGTCAAAAGTTCCCAACATAGATATCAGGCATCCCAATACTTTGTCAAGATCGCGGATGACAAAAGATGAGTTTCGTTCAGAGAGCGGCCGCAGAGGATGGACAGAATCGGACGGAGTGCCTGGATGGGGAAAAACAAAAGGCCGCTTTGATGAATTTATATCAGAATACTTATGAATCCAACTGAAGTAGTTAAATATATAAAAAATAAATATAAGCTTCAAGAGAACAATACAAGACCTCATGTTTTAAAGGGGGCAGATAGAAAACAATTATATAAATTGTTTTCCGAATTAGGTTATGCTGTAGGGTGTGAAGTGGGACTGGAAAAAGGTAAAAACGCTCAAACGATGTTTGAATGCATTCCTAATCTTAAGCTTTTCGCTATCGATCCATACAAACAACACACGCACATAAGTAGTGAAGCAACAAAATATCTTCGATCATGGGATGATCGTTATCTACGATTGGTTAAAAAACAGGCGCAAAAAAGGCTGCAGAGTAAAAATGCTGAAATCATAGAAAAGTTTAGTGAAGATGCAGTCAAAGATATTCCTGATAATTCACTTGATTTTGTTTATATAGATGGAGATCATTCGTACGATTATTTCATGCTGGATATTATTATTTGGGGCAGAAAGGTTCGTAAAGGCGGAATTATGAGCGGACATGATTACTTCTATGATAATAACAAGCCTGGCAGACAGGCCAAAGTAACTCAGGCAGTAAATAATTATATCAGAGTACACGATATTGAGTTTTATATTACCGATGAAGGTCCTTATGTTAGGAAGGGAGATACCCCTCCGTCGTGGTTCTGGGTAAAACAGGAGGATATTTGGCCTAATGTCATTCGATAAAATGAACAAAACTCTAATATACTATACTGCCAACAGAGAAAATCCGGTTTTTGAACAAAAAGTCATAGACGATATGCTAAAAAAAGCAGAAAACATTCCTATTATCAGTGTTTCCCAAAAACCAATGGATTTAGGCAGGAATGTTTGCATTGGTGATGTAGGGTTTTCTTATCTGAATGAACGGAAACAGATATTGATAGCAGCTAAGCTGGCTACAACAGAATATATAATTACGTCAGAGTCAGATTTCCTTTATCCACCGCAGTATTTTAAATTTAAACCCAAAGGAGATAATTTTTACCGTTGGGAAAATATTTGGATTATGTGGCTTGCGGATAGAAAAAGGCAAAATTTTTATCGCAAAAGGTCAACCTCTGATGGAGCACAGATTGTAAAACGTGACTTTTTTGTTGCAATGCTTGAAAAATACCTTGCACCTTATCCTGGTTGGTATGAGGAAAATGACAGACAGCGTGATCCCCGCCATTCTCCTTATCACAGGGTACCTTTTACTCCTATTTCTCAAGATATTCCATGCGTCTCCATAAAAAGTAATTTTGGGCTTACGTATCTTACAGGAGTGAATAATACGCCTGAAGGGATAACAAAAAACTTACCTTACTGGGGGGATGTCTCGAAACTTCGAGCAAAATTTTCATGAATCCCGTAGTATAATTTTAATTAAAAATTCAAGATTAGAATGACAAAAGGATTAGTTTATTATACTAATAACTTGCCTGATGAAAGGATTTTTCTGGCTTGCCAGACTCAGCTTAAAAGGTGTATGGATGTTCATAGCTTCCCAATCATTTCTGTGTCACAAAAACCAATTAAGTTTGGTCAAAACTTTGTGATGGATATTAAGAGTTCAGTACTATCAATGTTTAAGCAAATCTTAAAAGGTATTAAGGAATGTAAAACAGATATTATTTTCCTGGTTGAGCATGACGTGCTCTACCACCCGTCGCATTTTGATTTTACTCCGGAGAAATCAAATCATTTCTACTATAACCGCAACGAGTGGCGGGTTAGTTCAGAAAGCGGAAAAGCAGTTTTTTATCAGCATAATGATGTTTCTCAACTCTCTGCTCGGCGGGATTTATTACTGGAACATTACACCCGGGTTTTAGAGATTGCGGAAAAAGAGGGTTTCAAGAATAGTTACGGTTTCTCACCGCCTAAAGGATTACCCAAAGAAAAACAAACTAAACATTACGCAACTTATATTTCCAAAGTACCGAATGTAGATATTCGTCACCCAAATGCTTTTACCCAGGTGCGAATGAATAGATCAGAGTTCCGTTCTAAAAATAGCATTAAGGGATGGATAGAATCTGACGGAGTACCTGGCTGGGGCAAGACGCTGGGAAGATTTTGGGATTTTTTGGAGGAATATGGTAGATAAAAGAAATAAAAATCGTACAGACCTGGCTATTATGTTTGGAGAATTAGGCTTCAAGCTTGGCGCAGAAATTGGAGTCAGGCGCGGCGACTTTTCGGAAACATTGTGCATTCATATCAAGAGCCTTGTGAAATTCTATGCGGTTGATCCCTGGAACATTGTATATGAAGATAAGCAATCACGCCTTTTCGGTCTAGCTAGGCAAAATAGGTATTATGAAATAGCCAAAGAGAGACTTAGTAAGTATCCATTTTGTGAGATTGTAAAAAAAACAAGTCTTGAGGCAGTTAGAAGTATTGAATATGAATCTCTTGACTTTGTGTACATAGACGGGTCTCATGCTTTTGATTATGTTATGGTAGATATAATTGAATGGGCTAAAAGAGTTAAGAAGGGTGGAATTGTATCCGGGGATGACTATAAACCTATGCGATCCGGAAATGTTATTGCTGCTGTAGATATTTATGTTAAGCTTCATGGAATAAAGACATTAAATATTATGGAGCCTGATAAGAATGACGCGTATCCTATACCGAATTGGTGGTTTATAAAAACATGATTTCATTTTTTGCCAAAAAGCCATATCTTTTGGACGACCCGACTAAACCGGGGAAAGTATTTTGGCAGAGGTTGACAGCGAGAGTTCGGGCAGAAGAAATAGCCGCATATCTTGGAGCAAAATTGAATCCGACGCAAGGATATGAAAATGATGTTTGCATTTATATAAAAAGTTACCTTCTGAATCAAGCAAAAGATGAAGCATCATATATTGATATATTAGACGATAAATATACTATCCAACTTTTAAAAAGTAGGCCAAATATTAACGTTATTGCTATGTCCAAACCTCATTTGGATTTTTTGCGGACTGTGATAAAAAATAAGATCGTGTATATTCCCCACCATCATATTAATATTGAGAGGATTAGGAGGAAGAGAAGAAAAATTGTCAACTGCGGTTATATCGGCTCAAACCCGAGGTATGATACCCAACTAAATCAAGAGATAGGGGAACGTTTAAAAAAAATCGGTCTCAATTTCATACCCTATTACAATTATGATACCAGGGAAGATATTATCGATTATTATAAGAAAATAGATATACAGATCATCGGGCACTTTACCCGTCTTGACGATCCCTATTATCATCAGACCAAAATAGTAAATGCTATGTCCTTTGGTATCCCCACCATTGCAAGCCAAAGACTGGGATATATTGAGGTTAAAGATTTCTTTATCCCGGTAACTAATTTGGATGAATTGGTCGAGGCTGCAAAAACGATGAAGGAACCTGCCTTTTATAATCGGTGGCCTGAGAAAATCATGGCTGAGGCTGAGAAATACCACATTAGCAATATCGCCAAATTATATCAGTCTCTAGATAACTTACAGATATGAAAAAAAGTTTTTCCCAAATTATTGACGAGCTGACAGTAACCAATATAAAAATCTTTCATCTTGCCCAAAAGATGGAGCAAAAGAAGCCCAACCCTCAGGATGCCAAAAAATTACGCGATCTTAATAAATACCGTTTGGAGTTATCTAAAGCTTTAGATAATTTAAAAGATATGGAAAAAAGCTTTTCCCAAATTATTGACGAGCTTACCATTACAAACATTAAAATCTTTAATCTTGTAGATAAAATTCAGAAAAATAAGCATACCCGCGCTGACGCTAAAAAGGCCCACGATCTTAACCGATACCGCTCAGAGCTTTGTAATGCTATAAATAGAAAGTTTAATGAAAAGGAGAATATAAAGGTTTGACCCATTCGGTAAACTCAGGGTCGAAGAGGTCATAGTGAGGACTTCGGCCAGTTCAGTCGAAGCCTAAAATCGAACTATGAGAATCAAAAAGTGTCGTATTTGTAATAATAAAAAACTGGTTAAGATAGGAACTCTTGGCAAAATAGCCATCTCAAATTTTACCAGTACTCCTCAGAAAGGAAAGAAATATCCATTGGAACTTGTTCACTGCGGGTATTGCAGCCTACTCCAGCTTGCTCATAATACTCCTAGAGATTTACTCTATAGACATTACTGGTATCAATCTCATATTAATCCTGCAATAGTAAAAAATCTAAAAGAACTAGGGAAACTTGGGAATGGCGTTCACATCGATATTGGGGCAAACGACGGAACACTTTTAAAATACTCCAAAGCCAAAATTAAAATAGCTGTTGACCCATCTAATATTAAGCCTGATGGCTTTACATGGGTACAAGATTACTGGGAAAATGTTGCAATTGAGAAGGCGGATACAATAACTGCCATTGCCTGTTTGTATGACTTGCCTAATCCTAACAAGTTTATGAGAAACATAACATTACATCTTAAACCTGATGGGGTTTTTATCGCCCAGCTTATGACTCTACATCCTTTTATTGAAAATAATGATATTGGCAATATTTGTCACGAACATATACTTTATTTTTCTTTTGATTCACTAGTCAGGCTCTATGAACAAAATGGACTCGAAATTTACAAGCTTGAAGAAAATGGCATGAATGGCGGGAGTTATCGCATTTTTGCAAGACGCAAAAAAAAAGGATCAATAAGATTCAAGGAAAAAACGTACAGCATAGAAGATTTAAAAGACTTTTTCAAAAAGATTGAAGATAATAAAAAGAAGATGGTAAAGTTTATGAAAAAACATCCAGTGATTGGCTTTGGGGCTTCCACCAAAATGGGAACTATTGTCCAGTACTATGGAACCACACCCAAGGTGATTATTGATGTCAATTCTGATAAAATCGGCAAGTATACTGTGTCTGGAGCTTTGGTTATAGATAAAATACCAAAAGATACAAAATATCTTTGGGTATTCCCATATGGGTTTATAGATTATTTTAAGAAAAAGGAGAAAAATTATAAAGGGAAATGGATTACAACCATTCCTGAATTTAGAATTACATAGGGTACAAATATGAAGGATCTTAGTATTTTAATTCCAAGCCGAAATGAGATGTTCATATCCCGGACCATCGAAGATATCCTGGCTAATATTGAGGCAGATACTGAAATAATTGTGGTTTTGGACGGCGCTTGGGCAGATCCTCCTATCCCTCAGAATGATCGGGTTAATGTAATTTATGTTCCTCAAAGTATCGGTCAAAGAGCGGCAACTAACATGGCTTGTAAACTTTCAGAAGCAAAATATGTGATGAAGTGTGATGCTCATTGTTCGTTTGATAAAGGGTTTGACCGCAAGATGATCGAGGCTTTCAAGGTCGCGGGAGACGATGTGACAATGGTTCCTGTTATGCGCAATCTTTGGGCATTTGACTGGAAGTGCGTCAAATGCGGCAAGAGATGGTATCAGGGGCCAACCCCAACTATGTGTAAGGAGACTAATGTTAAGAAAACCGGAAAGCCATGCGATAGCAGGAAATTCATAAGAAAAATGATCTGGAAAGGAAAACAAAATCCTCAAAGCACTTCATTTTGTTTTGACGCAACTCCGCATTTCCAGTATTTTGAGGACTGGAAACACAGATCCCAATACGAAAAAGACAAAAAAGAAAAGGGACTTACGCAGACTTTGTCTCTTCAGGGATCGGCTTGGATGCTGACTCGGGATAAATACTGGGAGATTAATATTTGCGATGAGAATTTTGGCAGCTGGGGCTCCCAGGGAATTGAGGTGGCTTTAAAAACCTGGCTATCAGGAGGACAAGTATTGGTCAACCATAAAACCTGGTATGCCCATATGTTCAGAACTCAAGGCGGGGATTTCGGTTTTCCATATCCTATTAAAAACAGCGATCAGGAAAAAGCCAAGGCATACGCGAGAAATCTCTTTTTCAAAAACAAATGGGAAAAGCAAATCTATCCTTTAAGCTGGCTTATAGAGAAATTTTGGCCAGTGAAAGGCTGGACAGATGAAGATTTGACAAAGCTTAAAGCGAATACCTTTGAATTTAAAGGTTCGGTTGGCTCCGTTAATACGGCAGAAGTTGAACCGACGCCCACCAAGCCTTACCTGACGGAAGAATTGTCAAAAAATGGCGTGGTTTACGATTCCAGTTTGTCCGAAACAAAATCAGAAGCTAAACCCGTGTTAATTGACAGTAGTTACGGGAAGGTAGCTATCATCGGCTATGGCTGGGTCGGAAAATCAATGCACAAACTTTTCCCCGATGCATATATTTATAAACACGCGACCGGTGACAAAAGAAAAGCCAATCAGGCGGACGTTGCTTTTGTTTGTGTTCCGACTCCTCCAATCAATGATGGCAAACTTGACATAAGCATTGTTGAGGAGTGTGTTTCCTGGTGCGATTGTCCTTTGATCGTCATAAGGTCTACAGTCAATCCTGGAACATGCGACTATCTATCGAGAAAATACGGAAAAAGGATTGTCATTCAACCTGAATATCTGGGCGAGACTCCTGCACATCCGCTTCTTGATGAAAAAAGCATTCCCTTTGTGATTATCGGGGGCAATCCAGAAGATCGAAGAATATTAATTGACCTCTATGCAAAAGTTTACAATGCCAATGTCAAAATCAGACAAGTAACAGCCTATGAAGCTGAGGTGATCAAACTGTCTGAAAATAGAGCAATTGCTTTTAAAGTTGCGCAGTGTCAGGAGCTCTACGATGTATGCGAAAAAGCGGGGCTTGATTACTACACAATTCGCGATGCGGTCTATGGCGATGATCCAAGATTCAACTTATGGTGGACATTTGTATATTCTGACAAAAGAGGCTTTAATTCTAAATG
>MFNO01000001.1 GCA_001782075.1 Candidatus Levybacteria bacterium RIFCSPHIGHO2_01_FULL_38_26 | reverse complement strand
CGGGGTTTGAAAAACATAAGAAATATTTTTTCCTTGATTTTCTATCGTTTCCCCACCGGAGAATTCGAAGATAAACAAATCCTGGTCAACATCTCCTCTGGCATTTTTCAAAGCAAGAGTGTCAATCTCAAAATGAATTGTCTGGTTTACTACATAGTTTTCGGGTGCCTGGTGGCTTGGGACATCAAATCCTTCCAAAGATGTAGATGTTATGTGATAGTGGTTTGTATACTTGCCATTAATCTTTAAGAAGTGGGAAGGATTTTCAACATGCGCATAAATAAAACTGGGGAAAATTACGATGGGGAGAAAAGACAGTATCGAAAACAGCCAAAAAAGCTTACGCAAGGTCATCATACGCTATAAGTTTAGCATAAAATAGCATGAAGTTTAAAGTTGGTTTAAATTTGCCTATTGCTAATATATAAAATATGTTATATATCTAATTTAGTTAGGATATTATAAGCTTACAAGAAGCAATTTATGAGCTTTGCTAAAAAAATACTTTTATCTGCAACTGTTTTATCGGTCGTTTTGCTCATAGGGTCTATTTCCACTTTTTCCCCATCTGTTGTTGCTTCCGCGCCCGGTATTGTTGGTGAATATGGCCTTGATGAAAATTCGGGTACTGTCATAAATGACAGCTCAGGCAACAGCAACAATGGGACAGCCCAAAACGGACCAGTTTGGTCTGCGGGCAAGTATGGCAGCGCCTTGCATTTTGACGGCGTCAACGACCATATAAGCATTCCAAACAGTCCTAGCTTAAACCCAACCAATATTACTGTATCAGCTTGGATAAATTCCACAGCTTCAACTGCTGATGGAATTATTGTCAATAAAGGCCCCAGTCATTATCAGTTAAGGATTGTCAGCGGTACAACATTTAGGGTAGTAATAGATACAGATGTAGGCTTTACGCAGCTTAACTCCAGTTTTAATTTTTCACCAAACACCTGGTATCATATTGCAGGAACCTACGACGGATCTACGGTCAAAGCGTATGTAAATGGGACGCAGATAAATTCAGGAGCCCTTACAGGCAATATCGAAAGCGGCAGCGATATTTTAGAGATTGGAGCCCGTTTTACCGACACCTCCACCCCTCTTAACTTTTTTAAAGGCTATATAGATGAAGTAAGAGTTTATAACCGGGCGCTGACCCTTTCAGAAATTCAAACTGATATGGATACTCCAATTGGCGGATCTTCTACTCCACCAAGTTTTACCATTACTCAGCCACAAAATAACTCTACTGTAGCAGGTACAACTATTGATGTTTTGTATTCTGTTTCAGGCGATCAATCAGAAATGCATCATGTTAATTTCCAATTAGATAGTAATCAGGAGGTTACAGATAATACTGTTGATGGAGTGTATCAATTTACCAATGTTGCTGCCGGAGCTCATGCCTTAAGTGGATACTTAGCCAGGACAGATAATTCCCAGATTCCTAATACTGACTCTATGGTGAGTTTTAGCAATACTGACCCAGCTGTAACCGGTCAGTGGTCTCAGCCCGCCAATATGCCGCTTGTTGGGGTGCATGCCAGCCTAATGAATACAGGCGAAGTCTTGATGTTTGATGGAGATTCCGAGGGAATTCACCAATGGGTCTGGAATCCTCAGGCAGGTACTTTTACTTCAGTTGATCAGCCTGATAATCTTTTCTGCTCCGGTCATGCTACTCTGCCCGATGGGAAAGTTTTTGTGGCAGGGGGGCATCTGGGCAGTAATGTTGGGATTAAAGATGCCAACGCGTTTAATCCCGCTACCAAAACCTGGTCTGTCCTGCCAAATATGAACTTTGCAAGATGGTATCCTTCGGTTGCTAATTTGGGGGATGGCAGGGTTTTGGTAACTTCGGGCTCAATTAATTGTGACACCTGCGTTGCAGATATTCCGGAAATTTTTGATCCCCAAGCAAATTCCTGGACGCAACTCACCGGCGCCCAGCTCACCCAGCCAATTTATCCCTACCAGTTTTTACTCTCCGATGGAAAAATTATTTCCGCCAACGGTTTTAGAACATATACAGATACCAAGCTTTTGGATATTTCTTCTCAAAGCTGGACAACAGTAGACCCCAGCATAACCAAAGGAGGCAGCGCCCTCATGTATCGGGAAAATAAAATACTAATGTCTGGAAGCGTTCGGGAATTTGGTGTAGGAGAAGTCCCCTCTCTGGCGAGCTCGTATGTAATTGACATGGACGAACCAAGCCCGGCCTGGAGACAAATTGGTTCCATGGCAGAGCCACGGACATTTCATACGTTAACCATGCTCCCAGACGGGAACGTTTTGGCAACAGGAGGAGTAAAGACCACCTCGAATACTTCAGCCCAGGCAGCCTTAAGCGCAGAAGTTTGGGACCCTCAAGCAGAAAACTGGACACAGCTTGCTTCTGCTCAAACAAAGCGCGCTTACCATTCCACAGGCCTGCTGCTTGCCGACGGCAGGGTTTTGGTAGCTGGCAGCGGCCGTTCTTTTGGAATGGTTGATGAGAAAAACTATGAGGTTTTTTCTCCACCCTACCTTTTCAAAGGCCCAAGACCTATTATTAGTTCTGTGCCGTCTACAATCCAGCACGGGACAAGTTTTACAATTCAAACACCAGATGCTGCAAATATTACTTTGGTATCTTTAATCAGGCCAGGGTCTGTAACTCATACCTTTGATATGGATCAGCGTTTTGTCCCTCTTGCATTTACCCAAGGGGCAAATAGCTTGGATACCCAACTTCCAACTAACACCAATGTCTTGATACCGGGTTATTATATGCTTTTTATTGTCAATGGAAGCGGTGTTCCGTCAATTGCTAGGTTTGTAAATATTACAACATCAGCACCTAGCCCTACACCTACACCAACCACAGCTCCTACGCCAACATCCACGCCAATTCCTACTCCAACGCCCACTCCAACTCCTGATATTGCAGCTAGCATGATTGGTTATTGGAAGATGGACGAAGCAAGTTGGAGTGGAATCTCTGGAGAGGTAGTTGATTCTTCTGGCAACAACAATAATGGCACTGCTGTTAATGGCGCTACGACTGCAGGCGGTTTATTGGGAAGAGCTGGAAGTTTTGATGGAGTTAACGATGAAGTCCAAGTGTCCCACGCTACAAGTATTGATCCTGCTGTCATTACTTTTGCCGCCTGGGTTAATCCCACCAATATCTCCAGCTCGCCAGTAGTTATGGACAAGTTTGGCTCTACAACTGGTTGGCACATGAGAATTGCTAACGGTGGCTCATCCTTTAGGTGCAGCATTTCTACAACTTCGGGTACAATTCAAAATAATGTTAGCTTTTCTTTTGCCAATAACACTTGGTATCACTTGGCATGCAGCTATGATGGGGCTAATGTTAGAAACTACGTTAATGGTGTTTTGGTGGGTTCTCCAAAAGCTCAATCAGGCTCCCTTACAACAGGCTCTGGGGTTTTGAGGATAGGATCGCGCGGGTTAAATTACTTTGCCGGGAGAATTGATGAGGTAAAAATCTTCGACCGGGCGCTGACCGCCCAAGAAATTGCGAGTTTACAGTAGTCAGCCAGTAGACTGCGGTTCTAATGGAAATTACCCGCACATTGCCGTCCTCTAGCAATTGATTGCATAAACCCCAAAGTATTCCACCCCTCAATTGACCGATGGATTTGGATCAGACTTTTTCCGCTTTTTGCCACCACTCATTGAACAGTTGCGAAAAAATAACTGCAAGAGGCGGGTATTTGATTTTCATTCCCAGGTCTTTTTCAGAATCTGCGTTTTTGTATGACATGAAATAAACGGTTGACGCATCATAAATCATAAGCCGTACATGACGAAGAGGAGTCTTTTTCACAAAAATCCCGTTTTTTTGCCAATTTGAAACTTGTCCGGCATTATCATTTGAGTAGTCCTGGATAAGCATGCGGGTCGGAACGCCTCTTATTTTTGCATCAGTTAAAGAAGCCATAACATCCGCAGTTAATTCATGGCCAGAGCGCAGAAGATCGATTGATTTTGCTGCCTTTGATATCTCATCTGCTGAGAGGCTCATCAGCTTGCCTCGGCTTTGGATAAATGATATTCTTACCTCTTTTGAATCAGAAGTTGATTCTTTTTTTGCGTTTTTATTATTGTGATGTGAGCCAAATTGATTCATAAACCATTCATTTTGATTGAGCAAGAATAAAGATAAACCTTCATCAGTCGGTTTGGCAGAAAATTTGTAAGGATAGGTTGTGTGTTTTCTGATAAGACCCATTTCAAGAAGCGGATCGGTGAGGCGGTATAAAGTAGCAGATGAGATATCCAATTTTTGAGCCATCTGTTTTGCGTTCATCTGATTTCTTGCGTTTAATAGGAGTTTATAGACAGCTTGCGATTGTGGGCTTATTCTCATATTGAGTTTTAATTTTATCAATTTTTTGATAAAACGTCAATGTGCATGATAATTGCGAGCATGACAGAAAAATATAGAAGATCAGAGCGAGACGAATTGTTTCAAAAGGCAGAAAGAGAACTTCAATACGCAGCTCAGATATATAGAATTGGTGAAAGATTTGAAGGTCTTGAGCCCGAGCTTTCAAAAATAACCATGCTTGATGTGACACAGATTCCCGGCTGTCATTATGGAGCGAAAAACGTCTTTGTTCCAATGATCCGTGAGTTGGAAGACAGAAGGATAGCAAGCATAGATTCGAGAATTGTTGTTTCTCCTGACACTGCAATTCTTGTTGAGCCAAGTACAGGGAATGGATGGGTGGCATTTAGCGATGCAGCTGAGATGCTTGGATATGAACATATGGTGGTAATGCCTGATGGATTACCTGATGCAAGATATAACCATCCTCTTGGCCGTGAAGTTGAAATGATCAGAACTCCAAAAGAAGAATATGTGGAGGGGTTGCCTAGGAAATTAAACGAGCTGATGAATCAGAACAGACAAAGGATAAGAGAGGGGAAAAAGATTTTTGTTACTCCAAATCATGCTGCTGGAAGAGCGCATATAACGGCTGAGAAAATGTCTGATTTGGGACGTCGGCTTCTGGAAAACATAGGAGATTCTCGTGATCCAATTACCCTTATTGTATCTATGGGTAACGGTGCCAGTGTTTGTGGGGTGGGAGGATATGTTAAAAAAAATATACATGAGTCAAAATTGGTTGTGACCGAGTCATTTGCCTACGGCGGTGGCTATGATTGGTATGCGAAAAGGAATGGTTTAAGTTCATACAGGGAATTATTTGGAATTGATCTCGGTGATTCAAGACTTATGGCGAAGTTTTCAGCGTATGGAACCAATGCTCCAATTGGTATGGAAATGCCCTTGCAGACAAGGGCTATTGAAGGGGATCTCATAGATGAATACGTATTGTTTACAGATAATGAAGTCTTGCAGGCGTTCAAAGATCTAAAGTCTAATGACGATCACTTAAAAAATGCCCTGGAACTTTCAAACTACAGCCTTCTTCCTCAAGCTCTCGCTGAAACGTATGGTAACTCAACTCTTGCAAATATAGCGGAAGCAAAAAGATTTGGCAATAAAGGCGAGCGTGTTGTTGCTCTTGCATACGATAGCAGAAAAAACTACTAATCCCAAACCCCACTCCTCAGTGATCGGGTTTTTAGGTGTTTGGGTTATTAATAATCCATAGCCTTGAGGTATTTGGGGTCGTGCATAATATCTCCGATTTGATCAAATGTGAGCTCTACACCGGTTGTAAGAAAATAGGGGAATGAAAAGGTCGTAATGCCCCATTTATTATTTTTGGTTACACTAACCTTTGCTTTCTCTTCATCTTGCGAGACCTGTCTTTCCCACGCGATACTTTCTGACCCGAGATACACTGAAATTACTTCTATATCGGAGGGTGCATGGAAGTTTTCAATATCTTCGATACGTACAGATTGTTTTGGTCTTAGATCTATTCTTTGTTGGTCATCAAATTTAGGAGAAGTGTATATATCAGCAGTCGCAAGGGGTTCTTCATCAAAATTTATATCAGTTATTTTGCGGAGAAATTGATCTGCTGATAGTTGCGTACTCCATGAAAGTTTTACCGCCATATTTCCTTCATTTTCAAGGAATATAGGAGGACCGTTTTCAATGGGAAATACAGATCGTCCTCGCTCGGGATGGTATTGCTCTGTCGACATTGTGTCTGGAATTATATACTTTGAAGCCGTAAGTGTCAATAAAGTGTCCTCTATAAATATAGCTCCAAAGAAATCCACCCCATAATCTGATTTGATTAAATCAAGTGAAAAACAATATTGGCATGGGCAGTTTATGTATTGTTTTTTTACAACAATATTTTTCTAAGCATGGAAAGAAAAATAGTGTATAATAGGAATATGGCGAAAAGAGCAACGGGAGTCGGGAAGGGGAAAAAACGCAGCCCTCACAAAACTAAAAAAAGGCTTGAGGCAAAGCGCCGAATGCTTCTTGAGAAGGCCGCCAAAAGAAAAAGACACCCGAAAAAGAAGCGCAAGAAATGACCTCTTTTCAGTCCTGTAGAATTATTTTGAAAAGAAAAATATATTTGTAGTGTTTGAATTTAGTAAGAGTTTTGTCAAAATTAGTCCTAAGGACCAGGTCTTATGATATAATTACTTTATGTACTATTCTCATCCATGCTCTTACTGTAAAAAGATTTTTTATACTTATCAGAATAACCGTGAAACAGCGGCTAGAGTATTATTTAATGGAATAAAAGCGCATCTTATACATTATAACGAGGACCATAAAGAATTTATGTTTGATGAGCATCCTACGATTGAAGTAAACCAGATGTATCAGGCAATGAGAGAGTCGAAAGACCAGCCCTCCGGGCATTATAAATTATAAATTAATAATTTATTGCCATTTGTTTCAAAAACAGCCTTATAAATTATAAAGTTTTTTTATGTTTTTATATGGCTAGTGTGATAGAGATGCATTATCTGTTGTTCTCTTGACGATTTGGAATAAGGGTTTCGGCAAATCCGGCTGCTTGCGCTGAGGCCTGAGTTGATAATGCCATTTTTTCAGCTGTATTTTCTTCTGCATGAGCATCAATAATTGAAAGCGTAAGATTTGCATGTTCATTCATTGCACCTGTAGCATTTTCTGCAGGAACATTCGGGATCAGAGCATTTACAGCGTTTCCAAAATCTTCTGCATGCATTTGTAGATTGTTTCTTGCCTCTTCCTTTTGTTCTGTATTGTTTTGCATTAGTGCTTGCGTATAAGCTTCGTATTCTTGAATATGACCTCTCCAAATTGTTTCTAGTTGTGTTGTAGTCTGGGTGGATTGATTGCTGTTGTTACTAATATTCGTCATGAGTTCAATAAATTGCTTTGTGTTTTGACCAAGCATATTTTCTGTTTCTGTTGTATCCTTTTCATCATAGAGATTTTGCAAATGCATGCTGGCTGTTATTGCGTGTTCCTGCAGGATCTTATTAAGATTGGCTCTCTGTTGTAAATTTACGTCTGTGTTGCTTTGAGTTTCCGGTTGAGCGCTGTCATTCCCAAGTTGTTGTGCTTCTTGAGTAGTCTGATTGCGAGTATCATTTAGAAGTATTATTCCAATTATAACCGTTGCTATAATTAATCCGATCAATAATAGTCTATTCATAGATAGACCCAGTATGTATATGAAAAATCTTAACACGACAATAAAGGGGTAAGGGTTAGGTAAGAAAAATAAGGGAGTTGGTTTTGATATAATTTATTTATGTTTCAAAAGAATTTTTTTAAAAAAGGGGAATCCAGAGAAGTTATTATAGAGGTGATTAAAAAAGAAGGATTCGCTCCCCTACTTTTTACAGACGAGCCAAAGTATATTTATTCTTTGCATCAACATCCGGCAACAAAATTATTGGTATGCCTTGAGGGGTCAATGGAAGTTGAGGTAAACAGCGAAAAATTTAAATTTGAAGCGGGAGACAAGCTAATAATTCCCGGAAATACTCCTCACAGTGCTGTGGTTGGAGATAAGGGATGTATTTTCTTCTGGTCTGAGAAGGTGATTTAGATGAAAATAAAATTTTTATTTATTTGGTTGTCTGTTGCAGTTTTTGTTGTGTTAGTTTTTTTTACAACAACTACCATAAACCCCATATAATTCCTCAGAAATCTTAATAAAGATATTGTATACTTTATCTGCGAAAAGCGCGAAATGAATAGAATTTTGGACAAAAAATACAAACCTATTATATATTTTAAAACCCAAGAAGAATGGGAAAAATGGCTATCCAAAAATTTTGATAAGTCAGATGGAATTTGGTTGAAGTTTTACAAAAAGAATTCAGGAATTGCGACAGTTACGTATGATCAGGCGCTTGATGAAGCCTTGTGTTTTGGTTGGATTGACGGACAGGCAAAAAGTTTCGATGAAAAATCTTACTTACAAAGATTTACTCCAAGGCGCTCAAAGAGCATCTGGTCAAAAAAAAATACAGAACATATAACTCGTCTTACAAAACTTGGCAAAATGAAACCAAGCGGAACAAAAGCAGTTGAGGCGGCAAAGGCAGATGGAAGATGGCAGAAAGCTTATGAATCACCCAAAAATATGACAGTGCCAGAGGATTTTCTAAAAGAGCTTGTCAAAAACAAAAAAGCATATGATTTTTTCAAAACACTGAATAAAACAAACACATTTACAGTTTCCTGGCAACTTCACAACGCCAAAAGACCAGAAACCCGTGAAAGAAGGATGAGAAAATTTATTCAGATGCTTGAGAGACGAGAAAAGTTGTATTGAGATGTTATTATAAGAATTATGTGTCGGAATATAAAAACTCTTTTTAATTTTGATCCGCCTGTAACAGATGAGGAAATCAGAGATGCCTCTCTTCAGTACGTGAGAAAGATTTCAGGTTTTCGAAATCCATCAGATGCAAATATTGATGCATTTAGCCATGCTGTTGAAGAAGTGTCTGAAACTTCTCGAAGTTTACTTGACTCTCTTGTCACAAGCGCACCATACAGAAATAGAGATACTGAAGCAAAGCGAGCACACGAAAGAGCGATAAAAAGATTTGGATATAGCAAGGATTAGGATTATTCTGTGAATATTCAGCTTGGAGTATTCTTTGTAAAAATTCAGAGAGAGAAAATTGTTTATACAAAAAGAAATTTGGACATATCAAAGCAATCTGAAAATCCTGATGTATATGTTGATTCATTGGTTGAAAAGGAAGGAAAGAAATTAAATATAGAACATGAATTAATCTTTTTCAAATTTCCCATTCGTTATAATTAACTCATGAAAAGAGTCATTTTTATAATTCCCGGTTTTTGGGGAGAGCCAAGAGAAAAGATTTACAAAGATATTGCCGCTCTATACAAACAAAAGGGATTAAAACCGGTAATTGTTAAGATTCCTTGGGAGAGAAAAGTAATGTCCGATTATGCTGATTATTTTCTGAAGCTTGTTAAAAAATATGAGGATTCTGAAATTAACATATTTGGCTGGTCATTTGGAGCTATGATTTCTTTTATAGGAGCATCAAAGTTAAAGGTGAAAACTTTATTTCTTTGCTCAGTCTCTCCTTATTGGAAAGAAGATATGAAATTTATATTGAAGAGTTGGGCAAAAGGTGTTGGAAAAAGAAGAATGGAAGACTTTGCAAAGTTAAGCAGAATTGAAATAGGTAAGACTGTAAAAGCGAAAAAGGCTGTTATATTGGTTGGTACAATGGAGCGGGATAGGATGATAAAAGCGAGTAAAGATATTTATGATAAATTAAATTCTGACAAAAATTTAATTATTATAAAAGGTGCGGGTCACAACATAGCAAGAAAAAAGTATTTTGATGAAATAAAGAAGCAAATAAATCGTCTGCTATAATTGCCTCGTTATGGGACTAACTCATGAAATCTAATTTGTCAGTAATTGTAATTGGCGGACTCAACACAGATATTGTTGCGCTTGGAGCAAAGAAGACTCTTCGTCCTGGCGAACTAGCGTAATAAAAGTATTAACATTTATTCGCAGCAGGGGTCTTTGTAGCCGCAGTTTTTGCATATTGCGTTTTTGGTTCCGGGAAACGCGCTTATTTTTCCTCACCTCCTCCTTAAGTATTTTAACTATATATATGTTGATTAAAATTTTATTAAGAAGTACGTAAGAGTTGGGATAGATAAGAGGGAAGAATTTCTATGATATGATTATATCATGATTCAGAAAAAAGTAACTGTCTTTTTGTCTCTTTTTATATTGATTATCATCAGCGTAGCATTATGGCAAATAATATCTCAACAAAGGTCTTTGTCTGATATTGAAAATTTTGAAGAATGTCAAAAAGCAGGCTATGCAATAAGCGAGTCTTATCCAGCCCAATGTCATACTCCAGACGGGAATACATTTATTCAGTACATAGGTAATGAACTTGAAAAACAAAATTTGATTCGGGTAAGCCAACCGCGCCCCAATACTTTGGTAAGTAACCCTTTGAGTATTCAGGGGGAGGCAAGAGGAACATGGTTTTTCGAAGCAAACTTTCCTGTTCGATTGATTGATGAAAATGGAGTAGAATTGGGAATAGGTATTGTGCAGGCAGAGGGAGAGTGGATGACTGAAGATTTTGTACCTTTCAACGCTGAAATCACTTTTAGTTCGCCCCCTTCAAATAATGGAACATTAATTCTTGAAAAAAGCAATCCTTCAGGTTTGCCCGAGCATGCGGACCAGCTGCATATCCCAATAAGTTTTGAGTAAAGTTAAAAATCTTCTAGAAAATATTAGCAGAGTGTGATAGGATTATGAAATTATGAAAAAAGAGTACCTGTTTATTATCGTTGCGTTAGTTCTTCTCGGATTAGGGGTGCTTTATTCTTCTAAAAAAGCTTCCAATGTTAGCGATCAAGAACTTGTGTCATCAGAAGGCAATAGAGTGGTATATACGGATTCTGGTTTTTCGCCTCAAACTCTAACAGTTAAAGTTGGTACAACTGTTACCTTTAGAAACGAATCAGAAAACCAAATGTGGGTTGGATCTGATCCTCATCCTCTTCACACTCATCATCCGGATTTTGACCAGCTCGGAGACGAGCGAACCTATTCCTTTACATTCACAAAAACGGGTAATTATCACTATCATAATCATCTTGATCCCTCCCATGTTGGTACAGTTATGGTTGCGCAGTAGCATATCCGGGGAAGAAGTCTGTTTTTATATTGACGACTCCCATTTTTGAAAGCAGTTTTTTAAAAGTATCAACGAATGATTGTGAGCCGGAGATATAAAAAACGCGTTTATTATAGTCTGATAGTTTCTCTTTAATCATTTTTTCGTCAATGCGTTCGCCTCTTTTGCTTATAACATAAATTGTTTTTACTCCCTCGCTTTTTGCCTTGTCAAATAATTCTCTAAAAGCAATATGTTCATGCGTATTATTGGAGTAAAACATGACTATATCTCTTTTTTCTCCCGTTTCAAGAAGATGGTTGATCATACTTCTGAAGGGAGTAACTCCTATTCCTCCTGCAACAAATGCCAGTGGAATGTTTTTATCTTTTGGCAGAGTAAATTCTCCATAGAGACCTGACGTCGCAACTTGATCTTCGGGTTTTATTTTAAGAAGTTCAGATTTAAAACTACTTCCTTTCTCGTTTGCTCTAATAGTAATTGATGTGTATTTTTCATTTGGTGAGGAGGAGATTGTAAAATATCTTCGGACACCCCTTGAATCAGAATTTTTGTGGGGAAAAGTCCATTCAAGATATTGCCCGGGTATAAATTTAAATTTATTCAAAGGCTCAAAATAAAACGTCCATGTATCTTTGGCAATTTTTTCTTTTTTTATAAACCTTTGCATTATATTAGAGGTTGGAGAGAGGATTAATGTAAGTAAGTTGCCAATCAAAAGCGAAGTTTCCAAACCGTAGGGATAGGAAGGAATAAGCCTTGGAAGAACAAAGTATAAGATAGCAGTAAAACCGCCAAAAATAATCTGCGACCTCCTTGTTAATGGAGACGTGAGAGGTTCTATAAGCATTACAAAAACAAAAAACCAGATAGGAGAAGCCAGCAGAGGTCTTATTGAGAAATTTTGATCTAGAATTAATCCTACTAAAAAAACCGTCAAAAAACTTAGAACTATTTCGAGCCTTTTTATTTTTACTAGAATCAAAAATCCGCCGATCAGTATAAAAGGCAGAGTAAAGATACTTCCTATCCACCATGAAGCTCCTGTGTTAAAAATCACGGCGCTTAAAAAAACACCAATTGCCGCGGGGTTGAAGACATGTTTTTTTCTTAACGTCAATACGTATTTTGAAAGCATCGCTGTCAATGCTATGAATGTTAAGATTTGTATGCTGTTGAAGAAATTAGAAGGGCCAATTATTAAAGTTAAGATAAGAGCGGTAATTGACGCGGATTCAAGATTAGATTTTGTTTTAAATAATTTTGAGAAAAGATAATTTGATAAATTACAGATTGTCAAAAAATAAATTCCACTTAGATATATATCCAGCGGATCGTAGGACAGAACTCTTGTCATGCTCAAAATAGTCGTTAGGAAGAATAAGCCCAGAAGAAAATAAAACATGAGGCGGTACATGGTAATTTGATCAAGAAGCTTTGCTAAAAAAACCGGCATTTTTATATTTTACAATAAAATGCCGGTTTATGTTTATTTCTTTATGTCGATAACGAAATATTAGAAAGCCCTTCTTACAAACAGAACAAGAAGAGCTCCTCCTACGGCGACAAAAAGAGATGAGAGATTAAATCCAGTTACTTCTATTCCCAACAGCAGGCTTCCCAAGAATCCTCCTATAATTGCACCTATTATTCCTAAAACTATCGCTCCTAATAGTCCGCCTTTTGATGGTCTTGGATCAATCATATTAGCGACTATTCCAACCACTGCTCCGAAAATTATCCACGTGAGAATGCTCATTTTTCACCTCCTTTCTTTATGTGACTGGTGTTTTGAAAAGCAACATTATTGAATTTATGTTTTTTTCAATTTTTCTTAGGAAGTACTTTGTCAAAAGTAAAATTCTATCTTTCATATTCGTAGTATCACAGTTTTTTTACAAAATACAATAAAAGACTTGTAAGAATTGTGTATAAAATGCTAAAATTACTTCGTGAAATTGCTTTTGACTTCTTCGGGGAAAACTAATAAATCAATAGAAAAAGCATTATTGAAACTTTTGGGAAAGCCTTTTAGCAAATCTCATATAACGTTTATTCCAACTGCCGCAAATGTTGAGAAAGGTGACAAAACTTGGCTTGTTGATGATATGAATAATTTCAGAAAATTAGGGTTTTCAACATTTGATGTCATAGATATTTCGGCGGTGCCCAAAAGCATATGGCTTCCAAGTTTTGAAAAAGCAGATGTTTTGGTTTTTGGAGGAGGAAATGTTTATCATTTGTTAAGTTGGATGAAAAAATCGGGTTTAGCGAAATTGCTCCCAAGGCTTTTAGAAAACAAAGTATATGTTGGAATAAGTGCAGGAAGTATGGTTACAGCAGAAAATATTTCTTTGACTGCTTCTGATATTTTGTATTACGAGGACACGGGAAAAATAAAAAATACCAAAGGGCTTGGGTTGGTAGATTTTGAAATAAGACCGCATCTTAATTCAAAGTGGTTTACAAAAGTAAATCTGCCAAATCTTGAAAATCTTGCTAAGGAAACCCCAAACGCTTTTTACGCAATTGATGACGATACGGCAATAAGCTTAGTTGATAACAAAATAGAGGTAGTTTCCGAGGGAAAGTGGAAGAAGTTTAATTAAATAAAAAAATCAGATAGCGATATTTCTTGACAGATTATGGTATACTGTAGCCATGTTGAAATTAAACTCGGTCATGATCGGTAGCGTGAAGCCAAAGGTGCTTTCAGAGTTTTACGAAAAAGTAGTCGAAAGAAAGCCTGATTGGTCAGACGGTGATTGGCATGGCTGGCAGGCAGGAAATACTCACTTAACAATCGGAGAGCATTCCGAAGCAAAAGGCAAATCAAAAAGTCCAGAACGGGTGATTCTGAATTTTGAAACGAGCGAAGTTAAAGAAGAATTTGAAAGAATCAAAAAAATCAAAGGCGCAGAAGTGATAAAAGAACCATATGAAATGCAGGGCGCCTGGATTGCAACGCTTGCAGATCCAGACGGAAACTACTTTCAACTCATGTCTCCTTGGGAAGAAGAATCAATGGTAAATTAAATGATAACAGAGTCTTTTAGGACGACTGAAGAAAATTACGCCCATAACCCCATGCATATCCTATAGTTGATATTTTTCTCTTTTAGAGTTATAATTCTTCGGAAATGAACATAAAAGAGTTTTTTCGAGGTACACCACAAGAGATCGCGGCAAAACGAACTGTAAATCAGCTGGATGCGAGACTAAGCCGCAGACTATTTTTAAGGCAATTAGCTTTGACGGCAGGTGGATTAGCGCTTCTTGCATCGGGGGGTGTTTCTTTTCTTGCCTTAGAAAAACTTGCTGACGATCAGGAAGAACAAGCAGATGCTTTTGAACTGGGAGAAAAGATTAGAAGCTGGAGATTGCCGGATGGGACAAAAATGATAGATGTTATTCCGGAGTTGAGTATATCAGCGGATGTTTATCAAAAGAAATCCCTTGAGGAATATTTACCAACAAATACGGATCCTATAAAAGTTGTTTATTCCAATGAGGAACTTTCGAATAAAGGATCGGGCGTTTTACATTTTAGTTATAGATTTTCACAAGATGAAACGATAAAGATTATTAATGAGGCTCCTGGTGTTGAGACATATGATTCTCCAATAATATCCAACACTTCTTCTACAATTATATTGCCTTTAGGCATGAAGGGAATGACAGCAGAAAAAGTCGTTGCGGCAAAAGAGTCTATACAAGTTGCAGAATACACTAAATATGCTAGATATTACAAAAACGCATTGGAAAACAATGGGGCTAAATTCACGGTTGTGAATCCAAATAATGAAGAAATTTCAGAAGACTTGATAAATTTATCAATTGCCGTAGTTCAAAACGAAAACCAAAAGAAACAATTTGGCAAAGCCATATTTGAAGAGTTAGTGGATGAAGGAGCTCATATTAGACTGGGTGGAATTGCTTATGCAAATTGGAGGGTGAATTACCCAAATGAGTGGAGTCGCGCGCAAGATCGATTTAAGGTTTATGGAGACAGAGTTGCTGGAATCATGCAGCAGGAGGGAGTAATTTTTCAGAGCGGAAATACATTCAGATACACAGAAGGCAAGTCGCCAGAAATAGGTTCAGAAAAATTTCAAAAATTATTTACCAGATTTACTGGGTTGCCGGGCAAATAAACTGAGCAAGCGGTTATTTTTGGAAAATAATCTTTGCTGTCCCAAAAAAATTATATATAAACGATAACCTAACCGCTATAAAAAATACCATGGGAGAACTTTTTACTAGGGCTTCTGATCAGCGCCAATATGATAGGGACGACGTTGAATGGTCGGCTGAGAGAATCAGTTTTGCTTCTCCTACAAGTGTTCATTTTTGGGAGTATCTTTCTTCTTGTTCTCCAAGTTGGCTAGGAAAGGATTTAGTAGATATTGGTTCGGGATCAGGGTGGTTGCTTGATCAGGCTAAGCAAGCTGGCGCAAGACATGTGGTTGGAATAGAACCTTCTAGAAAAAATGTTGAGTTGGCAAGACGGCAATATCCCCATATAACAACGGTTTTAGCTTCTTTAGAAGAGTATTCTCCTTCCCAAAATTTTGATATTGCAGTTGCAGTTATGTCGCTAGTTCACATAGGTGATTTACAGGAAGCGTTTAAGAAGACTCACAATCTTCTTAATCCAAGGGGTGAATTTCAAGCAATTGTACCTGATTTTGATTATTTTAGGAGACCGCGCCACGATTATGAGGTTTCCTTTGAAGATATTGATGCTGATGAATATGTAACAATGGTCAAAAGACCTTTTGGAACCCTAGCGGATATTGTTAGAAGTATTGACAGATACAGAGCGGTTGGTAACGAAACAGGATTAAGGTTGGTAGAAGATGTGCCAATGCCGCCAACCGAGAAATTAATGCAAACGGTTCCTAGGTATAGAGGGTCCGCCGGTAAACCGATGACGCATCTTTTAAGATTTATTGTAGAGAAATGAATAGTTTTATCAAATAAATAGTATTCGTAGTTTATTTCCTATTGACTTTTTTTAAAAAAATACAGATGATATTCTTAGGCTGGTTATGTTATCAAGAGAAAAATTGCCCCTTGTCGTTGGAATAGTTCTTCCCTTGCTTTTGATTTTGTATGTAGCTGTTACCGCCTATCTTCCTTCTTTATTCATAAAGCCAAAATATAATTTTATTTATTCCAATGACAATTATTATGACTACAGTATCAATGTGGTTAATGGAAAAGTCAACATCCAGCCAAATTATAGGTACGATAACAGCGTGGTTAGACAGCCAGCGCTGTATTTATATGATGTGGTAAATGACAAATCTACATTGATTTCACTTTCTCAAGCTCAAAATTACACTCTGGATCCATCGAATAAGTCTCTAGATGGATTTACTGTTGGAAGTCGCGTGAATGATAGTTATTCCTACTTCCCATTCTTTTTTAGCGGGAATGACAGGGGAATTTATCTAACGGGTAATGGTTTGAATCGAGTGATTACAGAAAGAGATTATTACTATTTTAAGTTTGTGGGGTGGATTTTGAATGAGTGATATCGATCAATCTGAGGCCAAACAAGTTTTATCAAAGCTTTCAATTCTTCTTAAGAATGGCTTTTTATCCAAAGAGCAAGTGTTGGGAGTTTTGGAAGAAACAGTTCCGCAGTCTTCCAAAGACCACTCTCCGCGTACAAAAATAAATCTTCAAAAAATCTTGTACTATATAGGCGGATTTATAGTCCTTTTGGGAATCACTATTTACTTCTATCAATTTTGGGATTCTATGGATCAGGTTTCAAAAGCAATTCTTACACTTGGGTCTTCTGTGTCTTCTTATGCACTTGGATATTATTTTTTCAGTTTCTCAAAGAGTAGGGATTTTGGCCATGCATTTTTAGTTATATCAGCAGCGCTTTTTCCGCTGGGGATTGGTACAACTTTGGATACAATAGGCATATCGGCTACCAGAAGCGGTGGAGTTTCGGTAAATTCAGCAGTGCTTTTTATGATTTTCTTTGTTTCTTATTCTGTTTTGAAAGCGGCAATTTTTTTGCCTTTTTCAATAATCGCGGCTTCAACTTTATTTTTCAGCTTTACAAATTTTTTGTTCGGCGGATCAGTATTAATCCCTCATTTTTATGAATATAGATTTTTGATTTTGGGAGCAACTTATATTTTATTTGGCTATTATTTTTTTCAGACCAACAGAAGATTTATGACAAATCTTTTGTATGTATCCGGCTTGTTAATGTTTCTTGGCGCGGGAATGTCTTTGCAGGGGTTTTTCCCAAGATCTGATATTTTCTGGCAGCTTTTCTACCCCTTTTTACTTGTTTTGACATTTTGGGGGAGCATAAAGCTTCAAAGCAAGGCCTTTTTGATTATGGCAACAATTTTTACTTTTGGGGAGATTTTAAAGCTGACGGCAGAATATTTCAGCAATAGCATTGGCTGGCCAGTATCTTTGATTTTTGCAGGCCTAATTATTATGGGAGTTGGATACTTGAGTTTTGAACTAAACAAAAGATTTATAAAAAAACTAGATTGACCAGAGCCTCAAAGCAATAGATTATTTTTTTCAGTCCTAAATAGATCTATCATCTTTAATGGATGTTGGTCCTTCATCTGCTGGTCTAGAATTTATAAACATTTCATACTTACCATCTGGATTGAATTCTTTAAGTGACTCGGCAACAAATGTTTCTACATGCTCTTGTTCATTGGGGTTTTCGTAAGAAACTGCAACAGAAATACCCATTTGTAGACTTTTAAAACTTACTATAGTTTCCTTCGCCATTTTTTCTAGGTTATTAACCCCATTTTCTTTAGGAACTAAAAATCCGGCAGTTATATAGCCTCTGTCTTTTTCCATGATGGCAGTATACAATAAAATTAGTATTTTTTCTATCTTAGATAAGCCATAACATGAGACGGTTTGAGAATATTTTATCAAATCTTTTTTTACGAGGAGTTATTTATATAGCTGACGGTTTAATAGTTGCCGGCAGCTCTCTTCTTGCTCCAATTTTTGCAATTTTTGTTGAGGAGATAGGCGGCGGGATTCCGGAGGCTGGAATTGCTGTTGCAATATATTCATTGACTGCCGGGTTAGGGATTATTTTTTTCTCGCGCAAAGAGGATCGCATCAAAGACTATAGGCGCTTTGTCGTTGTGGGGTATCTTTTGGCAGTATGCGGTTATTATATCTATTTTTTTGCAACAACGATTGTCGTTGTCTATGTTGCCCAATTTGTTTTAGGCCTGGCAACAGCAGTTAGGGTACCGGCTTATGATGTGCTTCTTTCTCAAAGCGCGCCAGGCCATATTGCTGTAGCGTGGGGGAATTGGTATTCTATGGTTTTTCTTGTTTCCTCTGTCAATGCGTTTGCTGGAGCAATGGTTGCCGAGATGTTTGGTTTTCAAGCTTTGATTCTAATTATTTTGATGTTTGCATTTATGGCTTTTGCAGCATCGCTGTTTCTTCTTAAAATAAGACAAGATTCTAATATTTCCAAGTCTGAGATAAATAATCTTGTCCAAAATGATGAGTAAATATTTATAAAGGCAGATTACCTCAATATCCCGAGCCCAATAATACCTGCTAATATAAGATAAATTGCGATAAGATAATTTAAGAGCTTTGGGAATAAAAGGATTAATATTCCAAAGACAAGAGACATTAGTGGCGTCAGATTGCCAGGTATAAAGATATTCATTTGTTTTCACCCCCTTCTTTTTTCATTTTTTTCAAGCAATTCTATTGTTGCAGTAAAAATACAAGAATAAGTGAAGGATCGGGTAAGAAATTGATAAGAATCGAACATTATTTACTTATCTCCGTCATGGTTAGGTAAACTCAGGATAAAATTATACTGATAAATAATACCTTTAATGTTAATATAAAAGAGTGGAGATTTTGTTTTTCGCATCAGCAGCCTTTGCTGAAATAGTAGGAACTATTGTTGGGTTTGGTTCCTCGACAGTATTTTTGCCTCTTGCTGTTTTATTTTTTGATTTTAGAACTGCATTAATACTTGTGGCTTTTCTTCATATTTTTGGAAATATTGGAAGGATAAGTTTTTTTAGGCATGGTATTGAAAAGTCTATTCTTTTAAGATTTGGCTTGCCAAGTATGATCTTAACTTTAATAGGTGCATTGCTGGTACCTTTTATTTCCCAGTCTGTTTTGAAGGGAATATTAGGAGTTTTTCTAGTTTTATATGCATCTTTGAGTTTTTGGAAGGAGAGCTTAGCAGTACAACCGACAGTTACTAATTCTGTAATCGGCGGAGGGCTTTCGGGATTTTTAGCTGGACTTATTGGCACTGGCGGCGCACTACGAGGAGCGTTTTTGACAAGTTTTGGTATGCCTAAAGAAAAGTATATAGCAACAGCCGCAGCGATTGCTTTGGCAGTAGATATCACCAGAATTCCTGTTTATTTTTTCCAAGGATTTTTAGAGAGTAAATATTTTTGGTATATTCCAGTGCTTTTTGTTGTCGCAATCACAGGTTCATTTATCGGCAAGAAAATTGTCAGTAAAATTCCTCAAAAGCAATTCAAAAAAGTAGTCCTTGCAGCGATTTTTACGATTGGGATAAAGCTTGTCTATGATTTTTTGATTTTTCTTTGATTTTGTGTTATAATACTTAGGTTAGACGCAGATTAAAGCAATAAATCTGCTTAATTTCGAAAGTTTATATTAGATAAGATTAAGATAATAAGAATTACACATTAGTTTTAGACAAAGGTATCTTTCTTCCTAATTCACAATTTTCTTCTTACTTAAGCAGTTTTATTTCTTCAATTATGATTCTTTGCAGAAAGGAGGTTTATGTCTACTAGATTATTCGTAGGAAGATTATCATATGGCACTACAGATGAGCAGCTTGAACAGCATTTTTCACAAGCTGGGAAAGTTATATCTGCAAAGGCTATTGTTGATAGATATTCCGGCCAGGGAAAAGGATTTGGATTTGTGGAAATGGCAACAGCTGAGGAAGCGCAAAAAGCAATTCAACAGTTGAACAATTCTAATCTCAATGACAGGAGCATAGTTGTGAATGAAGCTCGTCCACGAGAGGAAAGACCACAAGGTCAAAATCAATCAAGAAGCTGGTAAATTAATTACTCCAGTGTTTGAAGACCAAGGCTTTTTCTCATTCTCGAATCAATAACTCGCTGGCCAACAGTGACGTCTTGTTTAGTTTGTTGTGAAATATCTAATTTTAGAATTTGTTTCATCGTAAACCAGGCGCACCTGATCTTGTTTAAAGAAGAAAATTCCTGCATATTTTCAACTTCCGCATAAACAACAGCATGGTCTTGATTTATCTCTTTATAAAAATATGTATAAATAGGATAGATATTGGTAAGAGAAACCTTTATACGCAGTAGTTTGTTTACAACACGCTGAAATGTGGCTTCTGGATTTTCTCGAAGATATCCTTGTCCTCCAAATAATGTCCATAAAGACGACGTGCCAGATATATCAACCGTACTTTTTTGTTGCAAGAGAATTTGCTGTGAGGGTAAATGATAAAGAAATCCACTTGCATAAAAATCTTTATGCATTATATACTATTATACCACAAATGTATTAGAATTGGGGAGTCATATGAAAGTTGTAAAAGTTAAAGATGTTCAAGCGCAAAAGCTTCATAAGCCTTTATTTACGGGAGAGGTCTCTCGGCAGTCGCCTGTGACTGACAATGAAGGCAGTGATGTTAGTATTGATTACGTGCATTTTCCAAAAGGTATACGCAATAAATTTCACAAGCATTCAAATGATCAAGTTTTGATAGTTACCAAAGGCCGCGGAATTGTGGCAACCAAAGATCAAAAATCAGCAGTTGAGGAAGGCGATGTGATTTGGGCGCCGGCCGGTGAGGAGCATTGGCATGGAGCTACAGATGACAGCGATTTCACCCACATTTCAGTCACCCGCTCCCACACAAAG